>NZ_JACNME010000013.1 GCF_014270065.1 Quadrisphaera sp. RL12-1S
GCGAAGGCGCGGGCGATCGTCAGGGCGTGCCGCTGCGCCGGGCTGAGCCGGCCCACCACCGTCCGCGCCTGGAGCGGGAAGCCCATGCGGTGGACGTCCTGCAGCGCCTGGTCGACGTCCGCCTGGGCGGACGCGCGCTCCGCGCGCGTCCGCCCGAGCAGGAGGTTCTGCACCACGGTGAGCTGGGGCACGACGGCCGGCTCCTGGTGGGCGATCCGCACCCCCTCGGCAAGGGCCTGCCGCGAGGTGAACTCGGTGCGGGTGACCCCGTCGACGGTGACGGTCCCCTCGTCGGGGCGCAGGGCCCCGCCGAGGATGGCGAGCAGCGTGCTCTTGCCCGCGCCGTTCTCGCCGGCGAGCGTGCGCACCTCACCGCGCTGGAGGGTGAAGCTCACGCCGTCGAGCGCACGCACACCGGGGAACGACTTCTTGATGCCGCGGACCTCGAGCAGGTGCTCGGCCATCTCGCCTCCTCCTTGGTCGTCAGGACGTGGTGAGGTCGTCCGTCACGGCATGCCGGTGGGGTACTGGGCGACGTTGCTGCTGTCGATGATGAAGCCCGGCACGTCCACCCAGCCCGGGACCTTCTTGCCCGCCAGCAGCCACAGCGCGGCGTCCACCCCGGTGGACCCCTCGGTGGTGGGCTGCTCGCTCACCGTGGCCGTCATGTTCCCGGCGGCGATCTCCTTCTTGCCCTGGGGGATGCCGTCCGTGCCGACCAGGAGCACCTTGCCGGTGAGGCCCTTGGCGGCGATGGCCGCCTCGACGCCCAGCGCCATGCCGTCGTTCTGGGAGTAGAACGCCTTGATGTCCGGGTTGGCCGTGAGCATCGCGGTGGCGATGTCCTGGGCCTTGGTCTGGTCCCACGACGCGGTCTGGGAGGCGACCAGCTGCAGGGCGGAGTGCTTGGCCAGACCGGTCTTGAAGCCCTCGCCGCGGTTGAGGGCGTTCGAGGAGCCGGGGTCGCCCTCGATCATGGCGACCTTGCCGCCGCCGGGCAGCTTCTGGGCGATGTAGTCCGCGGCGGTCTCGCCGATGGCCTTGGCGTCAGGTCCGACGTACACCACGCCGGGCACGGAGCTCTTCGCGTCGTTGAGCACGATGGCCGGGACGCCGGCAGCGAGCGCGGACTGGAAGACCGAGTCGAGCCCGGTGGCCGAGATGGGGGAGGCGAGCAGGGCCGTGCAGCCCTGGTTCATGGCGCTCTTGGCCTTGTCGAGCTGCTCGGTGATGGAGGACTCGTCGGTCACGTCGAAGGTCTGGTACTTGACGCCCAGCTCCTTGGCGCGCTTCTCGAACCCGTCCCGCTCGTAGCCCCAGAACTCGTTGGACAGGGTGCGGGTGACGTAGCAGAGCTTGGCGTCCTTCGGTGCGGTCGGCTGGCCGAGGCTGCTCGACACGTCCTTGACGTCGGTCTGCGCCGAGGTGTCGACGAGGGAGGCGATGTCGGCGCCTCCGGAGCTGCCGGCCGCGGAGGCGGTGCCGCCGTCGGGCGTGGCCGAGCACGCCGTCAGGAGCGCGATGGTGGCGGCGCCGGCCAGCGCGGCGGCGACGGAGCGGGAGCGGGTCATGGAAGGGCCTTTCGTCATCGGAAGGTCACGGGGGTCCGGTGAGGCGGGGTCGAGCAGTCAGGCGGTCGAGCGGTCGAGCGGTGCAGCAGGCGGAGCGGTCGGGTGGAGGCTGCTCAGTCGGCGAGCAGGGCCTCGGTCTCGCGGCGCAGCTCCAGCGCCTCGGACAGCGACTCGTCGATCACCACGTCGTCCCACCCGACGGTGGCGCCGGCGGCGACGTCGTTGCGCAGCTCGACGTGGTGGGCCAGGGCGACGGGCAGCGCGCCCGTGGCCACGGAGTGCTTCGCGGAGACGAGCTTGCCGTAGACGGTGTACCCGCCCTCGCCGTCGAGCAGCTCCCCGGCCTTCAGGTCCTTCTTGGCGGTCGCGACGACGTCGCCGTAGAAGCCCTGCGGGTGGCCGGTGGAGATCCCGCGCAGCACCGCGTTGGCGATCGACATGTTCAGCTCCAGGCCCACGTAGTGGTACGGCCGGTAGAGGGCGGCGTACTGCTTGGTGGGGTCCGGGTGCCAGGGGTACTCGTCGAAGCAGGTGGAGACGTAGGCGTTGGTGGCCTTGACCACCACGTACACGCCCTCCTGGGTGTTGTGGGGGATCAGCTGCCCGTCCCGGGTCACGCTGGACATGACGTCGACGGTGCCCTCGTGGGAGAGCGCGCCGCCCACCTCGCGCGGCCGGCTGATCGTGGCGATCTCCTCGACGTCACCGGGGGTGAAGGTGAGGCCGGTGTCCGCGGGCACCAGGCCGGCGGCGTTGGCCACCGCGGCCATCTCGATCGCGGCCTTCGTCCCGTCGCGGAAGGAGGTGTGCATGTAGGGGTTGAGCTGCCCGGAGTCGGTGAGCTCCTTGCTGAACTCCCAGTTCTCCCAGACGTTGTCGGGGTTCATCTGGTGGTAGTGCTCGAGGTACTTGGCGCCCTTGCCGGCGCACACCACGTCGAAGCCGCTGGTGCGGGCCCAGTCGACCAGCTCCATGATCAGGGCCGGCTGGTCGCCGTACGCCATCGAGTACACGACGCCGGCCTTCTCCGCACGCTTGGCCAGGGCGGCGCCGGCGAGGGCGTCCGCCTCGACCGTGACCATGATGATGTGCTTGCCCGTCTCGATGGCGCGCAGCGCGTGGCGCACCCCGACGATGGGGTTGCCGGTGGCCTCGACGATGACGTCGAGGTCGTGCTCGAAGAGCTCCGAGGCGTCGGCGACGATCGTGGTGGTGCGGTGGGCGAGCGCCTCGGGGATGTCCGCGGCCTTCTGGTCCTCCGGCCACTCGACCAGGTCGAAGGCGCCGCGAGCGCGCTCGACGTTGATGTCCGCGATGGCCACCACGTGGACGCCGGGGATGTTGCGGGCCTGGGCGAGGTACATCGTCCCGTAGCGGCCGGCGCCGATCAGGCCGACGCGGATGGGACGCCCCTCGCGCTCGCGGTCGCTCAGCAGTGAGTGCAGGTTCACGGTGGCCTCTCTGGTCCGGGGTGCGCCGGACGCGGAGGAGCCACCCCCGAGGGGATGTGCAACGTCGTCGTCGCGGGCGGTGGGGCTGGTGGAGAACGGGTGACCGGCCCGTTGTGGAACCGGTACCAGTTTTGTACCATCGGGTCTGGCCGAGTGTCAACGGACTCGGCGGAGGAGCACCGCGGGGCCCGTAGGGTGGCCCCACCCACGACGAGGAGGGCACGTGAAGAAGGCCCCGACGATCCGCGACGTCGCGCGCACCGCAGGCGTGTCGGTCTCCGTGGTCTCGCGCGTCCTCAACGACGGCTCCGGGCCGGTCGCTGTCGAGACGAGGCGCAAGGTGGTGCAGGCCATCGACGAGCTCGGCTTCCGCCGCCGCGCTGCGGCCCGCGACCTGAGCAACGGCCAGACCCTCGCCGTGGGCCTGGTCCTGCCGGACCTGACCAACCCGTTCTTCTCCCGCCTGGCGGACCGGATCGTCTGGGAGGCGCGCTCCCGCGGCGCCCAGGTGCTGCTGCTGACCACCCAGGAGGACCCCCACATCGAGGGCGAGGCCCTCAACGACCTCCTCGACCGCTCCGTCGGCGGGGTCATCGCCACCCCCGCCGGCGGGAACGTGGACAGGTGGCACCGGCTGCGCGCCATGGGCATCGACCTGGTGTTCGTCGACCGCACGCTCGACGGGCTCGAGGAGGTCGACGTCGTCAGCCTCCAGAACGAGGCGTCCGCGGCCCGGGCCACCGACCACCTCCTCGGGCTCGGCCACACGCGCATCGCCGTCATCTCCGGGCCCGTCGAGACCTCGACCGGCAGTGCGCGCATCCGCGGCTACAGCACCGCCCTCCTGGCGGCCGGCCAGGTCGTGGACCCGGTCCTCGTGCGCGACGTGCCCTTCCGCGGCGAGCTCGGGGGCGACGCGGTCGCGGCGCTCCTGGCGCTCCCGGAGCCGCCGACCGCCCTCGTCGTCGCCAACACTGCACAGGTGCGCAGCGCAGTGCACCGGCTCTTCCAGCTGGGCGTGGCCATCCCCGACGAGCTGTCCGTCGTCGTCTTCGACGACAACCCCTGGAGCGAGCTGGTCTCACCCCCGCTCAGCGTGGTGCGCCAGCCGATCGACATGCTCGCGCGCCACAGCGTCGACCTGGTGCTCGGGCGCATGCAGGGCCGGCTGCCCGAGGCGCCCCAGCGCCTCGAGGTGCAGGCCGACTTCGTCTCGCGCTCCAGCTGCGCCCCGCCGCGCCGCCTCGCGCACCGCTGACCCGCAGACCCGCTGGGCGCCCTCCGCGCGTCCAGCGTCCGCACCGCCCCTCACCACCCACCCCGGACGGAGTCCCACCGTGTCCCAGCCCGTCGTCGTCACCGTCGTCTTCACCCCCGCCGAGGGCAAGCGCCCGGAGCTGGTCGCCGCGCTCTCCCGCGCCATCCCCGAGGTGCACGAGGAGCAGGGGTGTGAGCTCTACGCCATCCACGACGCGCCGGACGGCACCGTCGTGATGCTGGAGAAGTGGACGTCCGCCGAGATGCTCGACGCGCACGCCGCCGGCGAGCCGGTGCAGCGGCTCGACGCCTCCATCGTCGGGCTGGTCGCCGAGCCTCCGCTGGTCACCCGGATCGCACCGCTGCCCGTGGGAGACCCCCGCAAGGGGGCCCTCTGACGGCTCGGGGGCCACGGGGTCCGCGGCCACCGGCACGGCCGGTACCCCGTGGCGAGCGGCGGGGTCTGGTGCGGGCGGGCGGCGAGCCGCTAGCGTCGCGTCCGTGATCTCCGCTGCGCGCCGCCTGTGGTGGCCGCCCTCCTAGGGCGGGCACTCCAGCAGCGCACCCAGCGCTTCGCAGTCCCTCAGCCCTCACCGGCTGACGGGCTCGCGCGAGCGGTGCCCCTGGCCGGTCAGACCCAGGAGCACCCCGTGACCACACCGACCACACCCCAGCAGGGCGCGTCCGGCTTCGGCGACGTGCTCGTCAGCGCCCGGTCGCTCGCCGAGTACCGGGCGATGTTCGCGCTCACCGACGCCGACCTGACCGGCACCGTGCTCGACTGCCCCGGCGGAGCCGCGTCCTTCACGGCCGAGGCCCGCGAGCAGGGCGTGGACGTGATCGCGGTCGACCCCACCTACCCGCCGGACGGGACCTCCTCGGAGCGCAGCCGCGCGCTGCGCCAGCTCGGCGAGCACGCGGCGGCCGAGGCCGAGCGGGGCTCGGCGTGGGCGCGTGACCACGCCGCGGACTTCGAGTGGACCACCTTCGCCACCCCGGCGGACCACCTCGCCCAGCGCCTCGCCGCCGCAGCCGCCTTCACCGCCCACGCGGCGACGGAGCCGGAGCACTACGTGCGCGCCGCCCTGCCGCAGCTGCCGTTCGCCGACGGCGCCTTCGACCTGGTGCTGTGCTCCCACCTGCTCTTCACCTACGCCGACCGTCTCGACGACGCGTTCCACCTCGCTGCCCTGACCGAGCTCCTGCGCGTCTCGCGGGGCGAGGTGCGCGTGTTCCCGCTCGTGGTCGTCGGAGGGGTCCGGGAGCACCCCGGCCTGGAGGCGCTGCTGGGGCGGCTGGGCGACGACGTCGTCGTCGACCTGAGGGCCACGGACGGGTACGGCTTCCAGCGCGGAGCCGACCGCGTGCTGGTGCTGCGGCGCGCTCAGCCCGCGGACGACGGGAGGGCGTGACCCGTGGCCACGGACGTGCTCATCGCCGAGGCGTTCCCCGGTGACCCGCTGGGTGGCAACAGCAAGAAGATCTGGGCCAGGAAGCCGGGCCGAGGTGGTCGGAGGGGGCCCGGGGTCATCGACGCGCTCTACGACGTCCACGGGGTCCTGGACGAGTTCATCAGCCGGGACACCACCGTGCGGCGGCTGCCGGTGCTCGCGCGCTGGAACGAGTTCCGCGACCACTACCACCGCAGGGGAGAGCTGGAGGCGCTCCTCGAGGAGGTCGAGCAGGCCCGCACGTGGACCGCCGCCAGCTTCGAGGCCGGCACCGAGGTCGCGCTGGTGCTCGAGCGGCTGCAGGCGCTGGTCCGCCGAGCCCTCGACGAGGCCCTGGTCCTCGCCGTCATCGTCGACTGACGAGAGCCGCTCAGCCCGTGCGGCGCGGGAAGATCGCGGGGTGAGCGTCCTCGTCGTCGTCGTGGGTCCGCAGGCGTCCGGGAAGAGCACCATCGCGCCAGCGCTGGGGGAGCGGCTGCGCGAGGGTGGCGACGTCGTCGCGGTGGTCGAGCTCGACGCCCTCGCCGCCATGGCGCTGCCGACCCTGCCCGGCTGGGACGTCGCGCACAGGATCTACGAGGCCGTCACGGGCCTGTGGCTGCGCTCGGGGACGACGTGCGTCATCGCCGAGGGGGGCGCGTCGCAGGAAGAGGCCGCGCGCCTGGTGCGCCAGGCACCCGCGGGCACCGCCGTGCTGGTGGTCGGGGTGACGACCAGCTTCGCCGTCGCCTACGAGCGGGCTCTGGCCGACCCCACCCGAGGCCTGTCGAAGCAGCACGACTTCCTCAGCGGCGTCTACGCGAGGTGGCCGGAGGAGCTGCGGCGGATCGACCCCGACGTGGTGCTCGACACCACCGAGCTGGACGTGGAGGAGTGCGTGTCGCGGCTGGTGGCCGAGGTGGAGCGGCGGCGTCTCGGCGCCTGACCCGCCGGCCGCCGCGCGACACCCCTGTCGCAGGAGGCCCGTGATCCGCGACACTCCGACCGTGGACACCGTGCGCGGACGCGCCGCGACCCTCGTCGGAGCAGCGGTCGTCTGCCTGGGCGCGTGGGCGTGGGCCCTGGCGGCCACCTCGATGGCCGCGGTGCGCGCGGCGGAGGCACGAGCCCTCGGGGACGGGCACACCGCGGAGATGCCGGGACAGGACGAGCTGGGGCTGGTGGCGCACGACGCGCGGCTGGCCGCGCTGTTCGTCGTGGCCGCCGGCCTGGCGATCGCCCTGAGCGCACGGGCCCGGCGGTCGCTGGTCGGCGGCTGGGTGGCCGGCGTCACGGCCGCGGTGGTCGCCAACGCGTCCCTCGGTGGCGCCGTGGACGGCGGACCCGTGCTCCTGGCGGCGTCCGCCATGGCCCTGGTCGTGGGGGCGGCCGTCGCTGCGGGCGTGACGGGCTCGGCGGTAGGAGCTCGGCGCTCGGTGCCCGACCGGTCGCTGCCGGCGGGACCCGGTGGTGGTCGCGGACCGCTCGCGGCCGCCGGAGCGCTGGCCGCGGGGACCCTGCCGGTGCTCGTCTACCAGGGCATGGGCTCACCGCGCTACGCGCCGTGGGTGCCCGCGGACCTGGCGTCCTCGAACGTGGTGGCCGCCTCGGCGCTGACGGTGGCCGTCGTCGTCGCCGGGGTGCTGCTGGCCCGCGACCTGGTGGAGGCGGTGGCGGCGGTCGCCCTGCCGGCGGCGGCGCTGGCGGTGCTCGTCGGGCCTGCGGACGGGGTGTGGCAGGTCCGGGACGGGCAGTGGGTCCCCGGGGTGGTGCTGGCCCTGGCGGCGGCGCCCCTGGTGCTGGCCCCCGCGGCGCAGCGGTGGGGCCGGCGTCGAGGGCGCGCCGCGGCGGGGGCCGGGCTGGTGGCCACCGGGGGAGCGCTGGCGTTGCTGCCCATGCCCCTGGGGCTGACGGCCGTGGCGGGCGGCGTGTTCTCGATGATGGTCACCGGACCGGCGGGCGCCACCATCAACTACGACGGTCTCCCGGTGGTCGGCGGGGGCGCTCTGGTCGGCGCGGCGGTCCTGGGGGTCCACCTCGCCGTGCGTCCGGCGGCGAGAACGGCCAGCGTCCCGGGGGAGCCGCAGCCGCTCGGCGTCAGCTGCTGAGCGGGCGCAGCTGGCGCCGCGACCGCTTCTCGGCGTACATGGCCTCGTCCGCCGACCGCAGGAGCGCGTGCAGGGGCTTCTCGGCGCTGGCCACGGCCGCGCCGATGCTCACGCCCACCCGCACCTGAGCGCCGCTGGGCAGCAGCACCGGTTCGCAGACGACGCTGCGCAGCGCCTCCACCACGCGGTCCACGACGCCCGTGTGCACGAGCCCTGTCATGACGATCACGAACTCGTCCCCACCGGTCCGCGCGATGCGGTCGGTCGGGCGGACGCAGCGGCCCATGCGCAGGGCCGCCTCCACGAGCAGCGCGTCACCGGCGGCGTGGCCGTGCTCGTCGTTGACGGGCTTGAAGCCGTCCAGGTCCACGAAGAGCACGGCGTGCAGCTCGTCGGCGTCGGCCGTCGGCGCGTCAGCGACCAGCGCCTCCAGGCCCCGGCGGCTCAGCACGCCGGTGAGGCTGTCGTGGTGGGCGGCGTGGTGCAGGACGGCGATGTGCTGGGCGCGCTCGGCGTCACGGGCCGTCCGCTCGGCGGCGGCTCGCGCGGAGGCCTCGAAGGCGTTGGCGACGGCGGGCCACGTCACGGCGAGGAAGGCCAGCGCCAGCAGGGCCGTGGCGGGCAGGGGCAGGAGACCACCCACCAGCCCGAGGCCCTGGGCCAGCAGCGCGGCGGCCGTGGCCCCGGCGGTGATGACGGCGCTCTGCACCAGCCGCCGGCGCGAGGGCGCCACCACCACGGCGTGCATCGACGCCGACGTGGCGACCGCGGGCACGAGCACCGACAGCTCCAGGGCCGCCAGCAGCACGGTCAGCAGCGAGCAGCCCAGCACGAGGACCGGCACCGCGGCGCGCCCGCCCGCCAGCCGCTCGATGGTCCGGCGGCCGAAGGGGCTGCTCGTGGATCCCACCAGCACCCCGAGGACGACGACGGGGAGCAGCGGCAGCTCGAGGCCCACCTGCAGCAGCAGCCACTGCGCGACGCAGCCGAGGCCGGCAGCAGCAGCTCCGCGGCAGAGCGCCGCGAGCGCACCGGATCCTGTGGCCTTCTGGACGATCACTCAGACGCTCCCGAGGTTCGAAGCGCGCTCGAGCGGCGCACTCCTCCCCATCGACACGCGGCGGCCGACGGACGAGCCCCTCTCCCGGGAGACACCCGGACGGAGGAGGGGGTCGGTGCCTCAGGTGGTCAGCGGCGCGTCGAGGTCGGTGCGTGCGCGCAGCAGCTCGCGCGCGCGGCGCAGGGGCTCCACGAGGAAGCCTCGGAAGTCCTCCCGCTTGCCGGGCGGGAGCTGGCTGCGGGGCCCGAGCGCGGGGAGCACGTTGAGCAGCCAGCGCACGGTGGCGAGGACCTCGAAGGTGCCCAGGTGGTGGAGCGGTGCGCCGCGCTGCCGCTCGTACTCCTCCCGGACCGCAGCGCTGACGGCGCCGTGGCCGCTGCGCTCCACCAGCGCGCACGTCCAGGCGACGTCGAAGCGCGCGTCCCCCACCCGCCAGTCCCAGTCGAGGACGCAGACCTCGCCGTCGTCGTCGACGAGGACGTTCCACGGGTGGTAGTCGCGGTGCTGCACCACCGGTCGCTCGCACGCCAGGTCCGCGCGGTGCGCGTGCAGCCAGCCGACGACGTCGCCGAGCCCGGAGCGGGGGAAGGCCGCGACGTCGCGCTGGAGGCCGGCCAGCTCGGAGTCGGCGGCGCCCCGGCCGCGCGCCGCGGCTGTCGCCGCAGGCCCGAGCGGGTGGGCGTCCAGGGCGTGCAGCGCCACGAGCGGTCGCACGAAGGAGCTGACCAGGCGGCGGCGCTCACCGTCGTCGTCGGAGGACTCGTAGGCGGACCACCAGGAGCGGCCGGGGGCGCGCTCCATGAGGAGGAACGGCCGTCCCAGCACCGCGGGGTCGAGCTCGAGGGCCAGGACCGCCGGCACGCGGCAGGCGCTGCCGCGCAGGAAGTCGAGCGCGCGGTGCTCGCGGGCCGCGTGCTCGACGCCGGCGCGGTCGGCGGCGTAGAGCTTGAGGACGGCGGGCGTCGAGGGCGCGTCGGCCGCGTGGGCGTCGAGGTGGGCGCGGGCGTCCGGCACCGGGACGGCCAGCGCGCACGCCAGCACCGAGGTGCTGGCCCAGCCGCCGGTGAGCTCCTCCAGGGGACCGGGGACGCCGAGGCGCTCCGCGCGCTCGCCCAGGGCGACGGTGAGGCGCTCCCGCAGCCGGTCGAGGTCCACCGGTCTCATCCCGCCAGCAGGGACTCGAGCTCTGCCGTGGTGAGGAGGTTGACGCCGATGAGCTGCAGGTCCGCGAGGCGCTCCGCCGTCACCTGGGAGGTGGCGTCGGTGACCAGGGCGGTGCGGAGGTCGCGCTCGGCGGCGTCGAAGAGGGTGGCGCGCGGGCAGTTGGGCAGGTTGCAGCCGGCGACGACGACGGAGTCGACGCGCTGCTCGGCGAGCCATCGCTCCAGGCCGGTGCGGTGGAACGCGCTCCAGCGCGGCTTGTAGAGCACCACCTCACGCGGGCCGAGGAGCTGCGGCTCTCCAGCCAGCAGCGCGCTGTGGTCCAGCTCGACCACCCGCCCGCCGGTCAGCCGCGCGGGGATCAGCGAGCCCGCGGTGCCCGGCGCTGCCACCACCGCTCCGGCCTCGACGCTGGCGCGTCGGACGGTGTCGACGTCGGAGCCACCGGGCTCGTAGAAGCGGATGACGTGGGCGACCGGTCGCCCGGCGGCGCGAAAGGCGTCGAGGAGCCGCTCGAGAGCGGGCAGCGCGGCTTCGGTGCCGGGGACGGGCATGGCGCCGTCGATGAAGTCGGTCTGGATGTCGATGACCACGAGTGCGCTGCGCTCGAGGTGGAGGCTCGTGTAGTCGGTCATGGCGCTGGTCCTCCTGCACGGCAGCTGTCGGGAGGTCCCGCGGACCGCACGAGCGGGCAACGCTAGGTGCGGGTGATCACCGAGGGCAAGATCAGTGCTGTCCTCGGCGTCCGGAGGCTGCGGGAAGCGCCCCCATGCGCGTAGTCGCCCGGTCACGCTGAGGGAGCCGATCCCCGCAGCCGTCGGGGGAGGCCCTCATGGCTCCGACGGCTCTCCTCGACGCGCCTGGGCGGTGCGCTCGCACCAGTCCACGAGCGCGTCGCGGTAGCGGTGGTCGACCCCCACCACCTCGGGGGTCACCCGGGCGCCGCCGCGCCACCACTGGAGCAGGTCCCGGCCCAGCACCTGGCCGGCGCGGGTGTGCACGAGGGCGGACCGACCGGGGTTCCGCGGGGCGGCACCGGGATCTCTGGCAGGGCTGCAGCCGCTGTCGGCTGCTGGGCGGTGGAAGACGTGCCCACGCTGTGGCGCCTCTCGACTCGTCGTCGGGCGCGTCCGCGGACGGAAGGGGCCTCGCTGGCTCCAGGTTGGCACAGGCCCGGTGGACCGATCAAGCCTCGCGGTGCCGCGCTGGACGGGCTCCCGTGCGAGGAGGAGTGACGCCGGCTCAGCGCTCGTCGTCCAGGAGCGCCGCGAGCGTGGCCCGCTGCGTGGCCACCCAGGGTCCGTACCGGGCGTTCGCGCTGGAGGCCCGGTGGACCTTCTCGAAGTGCAGGCTCGACACGAACCGCTCGTAGACCTCCCACGCCTGCCGGCGCGCCGCGAGCCGCTCGAGCTCGGCTGGTGACGCCTCCACCGTCGTCCGGGCCTCCAGGTACCGCTGCAGCTGCGCCTCCACCTGCGCGGCGCTCATCGGCACGTACCAGGGGCCGCCGTGCACCTGCCCGCCGATGTAGGCGAGGTCCTGGGCGACGTCGCCGTCGTGCGCCCACTCCCAGTCGATGCACCGGGGCACCGAGCCGTCGTCGACGACGACGTTCGTGGCGACCGCGTCCCCGTGGACGAGCACCGGGCCCGCGGGTTCCTGGAACGCCCACTGCCGGCGTCGCAGGTGCTCGACCACCGCCGGGACCAGCGCGGTGGCGCTGCTGTCCGCGGCGACGTCCGGTGCGGCGGCGCACCACCCGGCGACGTCCCGCGCCAGGTCGGCGGCCAGGTCGCGGGGCCGGGGCGGCCGTCCGGACGCCTGGTGCGTGGCGTCGTGCAGCCGAGCCAGCTGCCGGGTGTGCGCGTCGAGCACCTGCGGCGTCCACGCCGTGCCGTCGACGACCCTCCCGGCCACGAAGCTCGTCACGAGGTAGCGGCGTGCCAGCGGGTTGTCGGTGGTGTCGTCGACGGTGATCCCGCGGGGGCCCAGATGCTCGGGCACCCGGCGCAGGGCGGCGAGCTCGTCCGCCATCGCGGCGGGCATCTCCTCCGGCGGCCGCCGGGGGAACCGGAACAGCACGTCCTGCTCCCCGCCCCGCACGCGCCACGCCGCGTAGCTCTCCCCGCTGCCGACCAGCTCGACGAGGAGGTCGTCACGGTCGAGCCGGTGGTCGGGGACGACGACGAGCCCCGCCGCCAGCGCCTCCCTCAGAGCGGCGCCCGTCCGGGCGGAGGTCGCGTCGACGTCCACGTGAGCCCTTCCGGCGCGGGGCGGCGGTCGTCGGCCGACGGTGGCACAGGACCGGTCGGTCTGTCGCCCCCGGGATGGGCAGGCTCGCGTCCGGTGGGCAGGCTGGCGTCCGGATCCGGGGCTGGAAGCGGACGTGAGGCTGCCCACCGGACGCAGGGTTCCCCACTGAGCACCGGCGCGCAGAGCAGACGAGGGCGCGGGGCGGGGCAGCAGCGACCGAGGACGTGCGAGAAGGTGGGGGCGTGGTGCGCATCGCCGTCGTCTCGGACGTCCACGGCAACCTCACCGCCTACCGCGCGGTGCTCGCCGACGCCGACCGCCGCGGCGCCGACCTCGTCCTCAACCTCGGTGACGTGGCCGGCAAGGGTCCCCGGGGCTCGGAGTGCGTGGCCCTCACGCGGGAGCGCTGCGCGCTGACGGTGATGGGCAACTGGGAGGTGGTGCTCTCGGACCTGTCGCGGCGCATGGTGCACCCGGGCATGCAGTGGTGGCGCGCGGAGCTGTCCGACGACGACCGCGCCTGGATGCGCTCCCTGCCGCTGGCCCACCACCTGCTGCTGTCGGGCCGGCAGGTGCGGTTCGTGCACGCCTCCACCGACAGCCCGTTCACCCGGATCTGGCGCCACCACAGCAAGGAGGAGTTCGACTCCTTCTTCTCCGCGACGCCGCTGACGGAGCGGGACGGGCCGACGCCCGTCCCCGACGTCGTCGTCTACGGCGACCTCCACCACGCTTACAGCGAGGTGATCGACGGGCGGACGCTCATCAACTGCGGCTCGTCGGGCAACCCCCTCGACGAGGACCCGCAGCTGAGCTACCTGCTGCTGGAGGGGGAGCTCGACTCGGCCGAGCCCGCGCCGTTCAGCTACCAGTTCGTGCGGGTGCCGTACGACGTCGACGCCGAGGTGGCGGTCGCGCGGGAGCTGGCGATGCCCCTGACGGCGGAGTACGAGGTGGAGCTGCGCACGGGCGTGTACCGCTCGCTGCACGTCGAGCGGGGCCTGCGCACGCCCCCGCCGGAGGGCTGACGGGGGTCCGGCCGGCTCCCCGCCGGGACGTTGCAGCCGGCTGACGATCACCCCTAGGTTAGGTGTGCCTCACCTAACCACTGGGAGACTGCTGTGACCACCCCTGCCCGCGTCCGCGCTGGCCGCCGACGCCATCCGCTCGTCGCCGCCGCGCTCGTCTGCACCGCCGCCCTGCTGGCCAGCTGCTCCTCCGCGGGAGCGGGCACGCCGAGCGCCGGCGCGACTGCCAGCGCCGAGCCCGCGGTGACCGCGACCGGTGCGCGCACCGTCACGCACGCCCGCGGCACCACCGAGGTGCCCGCCGCACCCCAGCGCGTGGTGGTGCTGGAGCCCGTGCAGCTCGACACCGCCGTGGCGCTCGGTGTGGTGCCCGTCGGAGCGGCCGTCGTCAGCGCGACCGCCGGCGTACCCGCCTACCTGGGCGTCGGAGACCGGGTGGAGCCCGTCGGCACGGTGAGCGAGCCCGACCTCGAGGCCATCGCCGCGCTGGCGCCCGACCTCATCATGGGCACCGAAGCACGGCACTCGAAGCTGTACGACCAGCTGTCGCAGATCGCCCCCACGGTCTTCCAGGCGTCGCAGACCGACCCCTGGCAGGACAGCGTCCGCCTGGTCGGCGAGGCCCTCGGCACGCCCGGTGCGGCCACGGCAGCGCTGCGGAAGTACACCGACCGCTGCGAGCAGGTCCGCGCCGCGCACCCCACCGCCGGGATGACCGCGCAGCTCGTCCGCCCGCGCGACGAGACCACGCTCAGCCTCTACAGCCCGACCTCTTTCGCCGGCAGCACCATCGAGTGCGTCGGGCTGACCATCCCGCAGCGCGAGTGGGCCCAGTCCATCCAGACGGACATCTCCCCGGAGCAGATCACCCAGGCGGAGGCCGACGTCGTCTTCGTCACCGCCACCGACCCGGCCGACCCCGCCGCGATCCCCTCGGCCATCCGGGCGAACGCCGCGGACTTCCCGCACGTGGTGCCCGTCGACACCAGCTGGTGGATCTCCGGCGTCGGGCCGCTCGGGGGCCAGAAGGTCCTCGACGACCTCGACAGGACCCTCAGCGCCGGCTCCTGATGCCCGCACGCCCCCTGGAGGCCGCTGCGCCGTCGTCGTCCCGGGCGGACCGAGGACGACGACGGCGCGCGCCGCTGCCCGTCGTCCTGCCCTGCGTGCTGGTCGGGGGGCTCGCCGCGCTGGCCCTGGCCGTGGCGCTGTCGCTGGCCGTCGGCGCCAAGCCGCTGGCGCCCACCGCCGTGCTGGACGCGCTCGCCGGGCGCGGCACGGCGGAGGCCGACTACGTCATGGGGCTGCGGCTGCCCCGGACGGCCGCGGCCGTGCTCGCCGGCGCCGCTCTCGCGGTGGCCGGCGCGCTGGTGCAGGGCCTCACCCGCAACCCCCTGGCCGACCCCGGCCTGCTGGGCGTCAACGCCGGAGCCGCCTTCGCCGTGGCGCTGGGGGTGGCGCTCCTCGGGCTGGGTGACCCCTGGTCGGTGCTCTGGCTGGCCCTCGCCGGCGCCTGCGTGCTGAGCACCGCCGTGGTCGTGGTGGGAGGCGTCGGCAGCGCGGGCGGCGGGCGTGGCGGCGGTCGCGGCGGCGACTCGCTGCGCCTGGTGCTCGCGGGCGTGGCGCTGGGGGCGGCGCTGTCGGGCGTGACCACGGGCCTCGTGCTCAGCGACCCCGACGCCTTCGACCGGATGCGCAGCTGGAACGCCGGCTCCGTGCTCGGGCGCGGCTGGGAGGTGCTCGTCCCCGCGGTGCCGTTCGTGCTCGCCGGGCTGGTGGTGGCCGCCGCGTGCGCCCGCGGGCTCGATGCGCTCGCGCTCGGCGACGACCTCGCCCGCTCCCAGGGCGTGCGGACCGGGGGGCTGCGCCTGGCCGTGGTGGCCGCTGTGACGCTGCTCGCCGGGGCCGCCACCGCGGTGGCCGGGCCGCTGGTCTTCGTCGGCCTGGTGGCACCGCGCGTGGCGCGCTGGCTGGTCGGCCCGCACCAGGGGCGGCTGCTCGCCACCTGCCTGCTGCTGGGGCCGGTGCTCGTGCTGCTCGCCGACGTGCTCGGGCGGGTGCTCATCGCCCCCGCGGAGGTGCCGGTGGGCGTGGTCATCGGCGTGGTCGGGGCGCCGCTGCTCATCGCCGTGGCGCGGCAGAGCACCCGGTGAGCCCGGTGACAGGGCTCGCCGCGGGCCTGCGCAGGCCCGTGCGACGGCGTCCGCGCAGCGCGGTGGTCGGTGCCGTGCTCGTCGTCGTCGTCCTGCTCCTGGTGCTGGTGAGCCTGGGGCTGGGGCAGTTCCGGCTCACCCCGGGCCAGGTCCTGCAGGCGCTGGGCGGGGACGGGCTGGGGCACGTGGTGGTGGTGCGCTGGCGGCTGCCGCGCGCGCTGGCTGCCGTGGTGCTCGGGGCCGGGCTGGCGGTGGCGGGGGCCCTGTTCCAGACCGTCACGCGCAACCCGCTGGCCAGCCCCGACGTGGTGGGGCTCGCTCACGGCGCGTTCACCGGGGTGCTCGTGGCGCTCGTCGCCGGGGCTGGCAGCTGGGAGGCGCTGACGGCCAGCGCCGTCGCAGGCGGTCTCACCGCTGCCGTGGCCGTCTGGCTGCTCGCCCGCGGCGGGGTGGTCGGCGGGCTGCGGCTGGTGGTGGTCGGCATCGGGGTGTCGGCGCTGCTCGCGTCGGTCAACACGTGGCTGCTGCTGCAGGTGGAGCTCGACGTCGCGATGTTCGCCTCCGCGTGGGGCGCCGGGTCGCTGAACGGCGTCACCGCGGTGCAGGCCCTGCCCGCTGCGGTGCTCACGGCCGCGCTCGTGGTGGTGGCACTGGCGCTGTCGCGATCCCTGCGGCAGATCGACCTGGGCGACGACGTCGCCGCCGCCACCGGGGTGCGCGTCCCCGCCGTGCGGACCGCAGCGCTGCTCCTCGGGGTGCTGCTGGTGTGCGTCGCCACCGCGGTGGTGGGGCCGGTGGCGTTCGTGCCGCTGGTCGCCCCGCACGTGGCGCGGCGTCTGGCGCGCACCCCGCACCAGCCGCTGCTGCTCTCCGGCGCCGCGGGAGCGCTGCTCCTGCTGGCCTCCGACGTGGTGGCCCAGCACCTGCTGCCGGTGCCGCTGCCCGCCGGCGTGGTGACGGTCTCCCTCGGCGGCGCCTACCTCGTGCACCTCGTGGCCCGCGAGGTGCGACGGCGCTGACGTGGCGCTGACGTGGCGCTGAGGTGGTGCGGACGGGGCTCGCACGGCTCGCGCGCAGCCGTCGGGACCTGTACACCGGTGCGGTGGTCGAGACGACGGGCACCCAGGACGACGGCACCGCGACGGAGGGGCTGGAGGGCACCGCCTCCACCGCCACCCGCGAGGAGCTGTTCCAGCTGGCGCGGCGACGCGGGCTGCGCGTCACCCGCCGGATGACGCGGACGGCCCTGCTCGACCTGCTGTCGCAGGGGGCCGACGCCGAGCAGGGCGGCCCCGGCGCCCCGGACCACGGCGGTGACGGCGAGGCGCCCGCCGCCTCCCGGGTGGAGGCGTTCACGCTGCTCGCCCAGCGCCGGGCCGCCGGCGAGATGGTGCTGCTGCCGCGGCTGCTCACCGGCTCCGAGCGCCGCATCCACGTGCGCCAGACCATCCGCGAGGACCACCAGACCCGCATCGCCACCCACGACGAGGAGGCCCGGGAGAAGTTCGACAAGCTCGCCGCCTCGCCGTTCTCCTTCTTCCGCGGCACAGCGCTGCTCTTCTACCGCGACATGGCCGGGGAGGACCCGTGGATGCCGACGGTGCTGTCCGCCGGTGACGTGCACCCGGACAACTTCGGGGTGGTGCCCAACCGCGACGACGTGCCCGTCTTCGGCATCGACGACTACGACGAGGCCGCCTACGCCCCCTTCACGTGGGACCTCAAGCGCGGCGCCACCGGCTTCATGGTCGCGGCGGAGAGCGAGGGCGCCAAGGGCGAGGCGCGGCAGCGGAGCACCGCGGAGGCGTTCGTGCGCGGGTACGCCGACGCGATGCGCGCCTACGCCGCGGACGCCACCGAGGCCTTCGACGAGATGCGCCGCGACAACGCCCCGCCGCTCATCGCCGCCCTGCTCGACCACGCCGTCCGCGGCTCCCGCGCCGCCTACCTCACCAGCAAGTACCTCGACGACACCGGCCGCCGCTTCGCGCCCAGCAAGAAGATCGTGCCGGTCAGCAGCCGCCTGGCCGAGTTCCAGGAGCTGGTGGACCGCTACGTGGCCGAGAACGAGATCGAGGTGCCGCCCCGCGCGGACGGCATGCGCGTCAAGGACGTCGCCGTCCGCAAGGGCCAGGGCACCGCCTCCCTCGGGCTGGCCCGGTACTACCTGCTCATCGGGGGCGCCGACGAGAAGGGCACCGACGACCTGCTCCTCGAGGTCAAGCAGGCCCGCCGCTCCGCGCTCGCGGGCCTGGTGCCGCCCTCGGACATCAGCCCCGACGACCACGAGGACCACGCCGACCCCTCCGTGGGCGGGGACGACCCCGACGGCGGTGCCTCCGCGCGCCACGGCGCCCGCATCGCGCACGCGCAGCGCGTGGCCATGGTCAACGGCGGAGTCTTCTACGGCAGCGTCCAGCACGACGGTGACAGCTACCTGGTGCGCGAGCGCAGCTGGTACCGCGACAGCGTGGACCTCACCGGCCTGTCCGGGCAGGGGTGGCACGACTACGCCCGCGTCTGCGGCCGCGTGCTGGCCAACCTGCACGCCCGCTCCGACGAGGCCGGCCGGGTGGACCACGACGTCGAGCCGGAGATCCTCGCCGCGATGGCCCCGCTGGACCTGTTCGTGGAGGACGTCGTGGAGTTCGCCGCGGAGGCCGCCGACCGGGTGCGCACCGACCACGCCACCTACCGGCGCGACCACGCGCACGGGGCGTTCTCCAAGGTCGACCGGGTCTACCGCTGACGGCTCCTGGTCGGACCGACGCCGTGGGTGACTGGCGCGAGGACCGGGTCGGGTCAGCGCTGCGGGGTGAGAACCCCAGCGTCTTCGCGCGGCTGCCCGGAGCCTTCGCCGCGCTCGGAGACGCGCAGTTCCTGCCCGGGTACTGCGTGCTGCTCACCGACGACCCGGCGGCCACGCGCCTGTCGGACCTCGGCGCCGGTGCGCGTCGCGACTACCTCGACAGCGTCGCGGCGCTGGCCGAGGCGGTGGAGCGTGCGTGCGCAGCGGCCGACCCGGCCTTCCGGCGCGTGAACATCGAGATCCTCGGCAACGCCAGCCCGTTCCTCCACACCCACGTCTGGCCCCGGTACGGCTGGGAGCCTGACGACGTGGTCCGGCGCCCCGTCTGGGTCTACCCGGTCGAGCGCTGGCACGACCCGGCCACCGCGCGCGGGCCCCAGCACGACGCGCTGCGCCGGGCGATCGCGCAGCGGCTCTGAGCCCTGACGGCGCTCGTCGTCGTCGTGGGTCACAGGCCGAGGAGCAGCGTCACCGCCAGCGCAGCCATGACCACGGCGATCACCGCGTCCAGCACCCGCCAGGCGACGGGCCTGGCGAACAGCGGCCGCAGCAGGCGCGCCCCGAAGCCCAGGGCGGCGAACCAGATGGCGCTGCCCGCTGCGGCGCCGGCGGCGAACCACCAGCGCTCCTCGCCGTGCGTGCTGGCGATGGAGCCGAGCAGCACCACCGTGTCGAGGTAGACGTGGGGGTTCAGCCACGTCAGCGCCAGGCACGTGGCCAGCGCCGCGGCCAGTGAGGTGCTCGTGCCGCCGGTCTCCGTGCGCAGCGCGGCGTCCGCCGCCGGGCGCAGGGCGCGGCGGGCCGCGAGCACCGCGTAGCCGGCCAGGAACAGCGCGCCGGCCAGCCTCACGACGACGAGCGCCGCCGGCCACGCCTGCAGCGCCGCTCCCGCGCCGGCGACCCCCGCGACGATGAGCACCAGGTCCGACAGCGCGCACACCGCGACGACGGCGAGCACGTGCTCTCCCCGCAGGCCCTGCCGCAGCACGAAGGCGTTCTGGGCGCCGATGGCCACGATGAGGGACAGGCCGAGGCCGAGGCCCGCGGCGGCGGCGAGGAGGTGGGCGTCGCTCACGCAGGTGACGCTAGGCAGCGCTGCGGGGTGAAGTCGATCGACACCTCCTGCACGCCGTGAAGGATCGCTTAACGTCGGTCGTGTGGACCTCGACCTCGGGCAGCTGCGGGCGCTGGCCGCCGTCGTCGACGCCGGCACGCTCGAGGCGGGAGCCCGCCAGCTGCACATCACCACGTCCGCGGTGAGCCAGCGGCTGCGGGCGCTGGAGTCCGCCACCGGGCGGGTGCTCCTCGTGCGCTCGCGACCCGTCCGCCCGACGGCGTCGGGGGAGCGGGTGCTGCAGCTGGCCCGGCAGGTGTCGCTGCTGGTCGCCGACGCCTCCGCCGCCCTCGGGGCGCCTGGCGACGACGCCGAGGGTGCTGCCAGCGCTCGGAAGGCCCGACCGCCCGTGCTCCCGCTGGCCGTCAACGCCGACTCCCTCGCCACCTGGGTGCTGCCGGCGCTCGCCCACCTCGCCGGAACCGACGCGGAGGTCTGCCTCGACCTGCGTCGCGAGGACCAGGCGCGCACCGCCCGGCTGCTGCGCGACGGCACCGTGGTCGGCGCGATCACGGCGGACGCCGTCGCCGTCCCCGGCTGTTCGGTGCGCCCGCTCGGCGCCATGCGCTACCTGGCGGTGGCCGCCCCGGAGGTGGCGCAGCGCTGGCGCTCGCACCCGGAGAGCGCGCCCGTGGTCGTCTTCGACCGCGACGACGAGCTGCAGGACGACTGGCTGGCCGCGCGCGCCGGGGCGGGGGAGCGGCTCGACCCGCCGCGCCACCACGTGCCGGCGTCCGTGGACTTCTCCGAGGCCGTCCGGCTGGGGTGGGGGTGGGCGCTCCTGCCGCGGGTGCACGCGGCTGCTGACCTGTCCGCCGGGAGGCTCGTGCTCCTCGACGAGGCGCCGGTGGACGTGCCGCTGTTCTGGCAGCAGTGGAAGCTGCGCAGCCCGGCCCTGGACGCCGTGGCGGCGGCGCTCCTCTCCGCGGCGCGCACCGCCCTCGTCCCGCCCCCCACCTCCCCGTGATCATGGGCGTTCTGCGCACCACCCGCCGTGATCATGGGCGTTGTGCACACCTGCGGCACGACCGTCCCGATCGTGAGCGAGCGGCGGCTCAGCCAAGTGAGCGTGCTGCTGGTCGGTGGCGTCTTCGCCCTCCTGCTCGCTGCCGTCCTGCTCTGGTATGTGCCGATCAGGGCGGGGAACACGGGGTGCGGGGACGCCGCTGACAGCCACGCCGGTGTCGAGTGGCGCTACCTCGACGGCCCTCTGGACCCAGTCGAAGAGCAGGAGAACGCCGCCTGCAACGCCAGGGGAGAGCCTTTGTGGGTCGCGGGCCTCGCTGCTGCCGCCGTGGGAGCAGCCTCGCTGGGCGCTGCGATCGTCGTCGTCGCCGGTGTCTGGGTGCGTGACCGGCGCAGTGTCAGGTCCTGACGGTGCGCCTGGTCCTGGTGCTGAGCGCGCGCGGGTGCGCAGAACGCCCATGATCACGGGGGGTCGTGCGCACAACGCCCATGATCACGGAGGGGGTGGGGGAGCGCCCGTAGGCTTGGGGCTCGTGAGCAGTGCGACCTCCTCGACGAGCGCCCCCACGACGGCCGCAGCGGCGATGCAGCGCCTCGACCTGCGCGGCAGCCACGTCGACGCCCGCGAGCTCCGCGCCCGGATGCCGCGCGCCGAGGTGGACGTCGAGGCGGCGCTCGCCGTCGTCCGTCCCGTGGTCGACCAGGTCCGCGAGGGGGGTGCCGACGCCGTCCGCGACCTCGGTGAGCGGTTCGACGGCGTGCGCGTGGGCGCCCTGCGCGTCCCGGCGGAGGCGCTCACCGACGCCCTCGCAGCTCTGGACCCCGCCGTCCGCGCGGCGCTCGAGGAGTCGATCCGGCGCAGCCGCCTCGTGCACGCCGATCAGCGCCGCACCGACGTCGTGACGCAGGTGGTCGAGGGCGGCACGGTCACGGAGCGCTTCGTGCCCGTGCAGCGCGTGGGCCTGTACGTGCCCGCCGGCGTGGCGCCGCTGCCCAGCAGCGTGGTGATGAACGTCGTCCCGGCGCAGGAGGCCGGCGTGGAGAGCCTCGCCGTCGCCACGCCGCCGCGCCGCGGCAGCGGCCCCGACGCCGCCCTGCCCGACCCGACCATCCTCGCCGCGTGCGCGCTGCTCGGGGTGGACGAGGTCTACGCCGTCGGCGGCGCGCAGGCCGTGGCCATGCTCGCGCTCGGCGCGCGCGAGGCCGACGGCTCCCAGAGCTGCCCCCCGGTGGACCTCGTCACCGGCCCCGGCAACATCTACGTCACCGCCGCCAAGCGCCTCCTGCGCGGCGTCATCGGCACCGACGCCGAGGCCGGCCCCTCCGAGGTCGCCGTGCTCGCCGACGACACCGCCGACCCCGAGCACGTCGCCGCCGACCTCATCAGCCAGGCCGAGCACGGCGAGGCCTCCGCGGCGGTGCTCGTCACCGACAGCGCGGACCTGGCCGACGCCGTGGACGAGGCGCTGGCCCGCCGCGTGCCGGCCACCCGGCACGGCGACCGGATCGCGGTCGCTCTCGCGGGTCCGCAGTCCCTCGTGGTGCTGGTCGACGACGTCGAGGCCGGTCTCGCCGTCGTCGACGCCTACGGGGCCGAGCACCTCGAGATCCAGACCCGCGACGCGGTGAGCGTGGCGGCGCGGGTGCGCAACGCCGGCGCGGTGTTCGTGGGCGCGTACTCGCCGGTGTCGCTGGGCGACTACTGCGCAGGCTCCAACCACGTGCTGCCCACGGGCGGCACGTGCGCGCACACCGCGGGACTGAGCGTGGCGACGTTCCTGCGCGGCATCCACGTGGTCGAGTACTCCCAGGCCGCCCTGGCCGACGTCGCCCCCCACGTGCTGGCCCTCTCCAGCGCCGAGGACCTGCCGGCGCACGGCGAGGCGGTCTCCGCCCGCCTTCCCTGAGACCGCGGTCGGCGGTCCCCGGTGACGGCGTAACAGCACCGTCACCCACGGGCCGCCGCGCATGCCTAGCGTCACAGGGGTGAGCGCTGGCTTCGAGGTCCCCGTCGTCGACATCTCCTCGTACGCGACCGGTGGCACGGCCGCCGAGCGTGCGACCACCGCCGCCGCCATGGACGCCGCCTGCAGGACCGTCGGGTTCGTGCAGGTGGTGGGCCACGGCGTGCCCGACGGCGTCGCCGCCGGGCTGGCGTCCGCCATCGACGACTTCTTCGGCCTGCCGCTGGAGACCAAGAAGCTGCTGCGCGCGCCGAAGGGCGTCAACCGCGGCTACACCCCGCCCAAGAGCGAGAACCTCTCGCTGTCGCTGGGGGTGGAGGCCGCCAGCCGCATGAACGACTTCTTCGAGGCGTTCAACACCGGCGCCGCCGTGAGCGACTACCCCGACGCGCCCGTCCCGCTCGACCCGGCGCACTACCCCGAGGACCTCTGGCCCTCCGAGGAGCTGGTCCCGCGCTTCAGGGAGCGCGTCCAGGCGTGGGAACGGGAAGCGGGGAGGGTCGCCCGGACCCTCACCGACGTCTTCGCGGACGCCCTCGGCCTGGAGCCGGGCTGGTTCCGCGGGTCCACCGGCCACAGCCTCGACGTGCTGCGCATGAACAACTACGCGCTGCCGCCGGGCACGGTCGACCTCGACGGCGACCTCACCGGCATGGGCGAGCACACCGACTTCGGCATCGTCACCGTGCTGTGGGCCGACCAGGTGCCCGGCCTGCAGGTGCTCGGCGCGGACGGCGGCTGGCACGACGTCGTGCCCGCCGACGGCGCGCTGCTCGTCAACCTCGGCGACGTCATGGCCCGCTGGACCAACGAGCGCTGGATGTCGACGCTGCACCGCGTGAAGCCGCCGATCGTGGACGGGACCATCGAGCGGCGGCGCTCGGCGGCGTTCTTCCACGACGGCGACGTCGACGCCGTCATCACCGCCCTGCCCGGGACCGTCGAGGACGGCGAGGAGCCGCTCTACCCGCCGACCACCGTGGGCGAGCACATCGCTGCGAAGCTCGCGGGCTCGCGCGACCTGCAGAAGAACGCCGACGCGGCGCGCGAGGCCGCGCGCGTCCTCGCCTCCACCCGCTGAGGTGGCGCGGACGCGCGTGATCGTGGCGGGGAGGTGGCGGCGACCCTCCTCCCTCCCACGATCATGCGCATGAGCGCCACGACCAGCGCGGTGTTCGACCCGGTCACGGACTCAGGGCAGAATCCGACCACGTGGCAGACGCAGCACCCACGCCCACCAGCACGCGCGACGGGCGTTCACCCGACTCCGGCGGTCCCGGCGGCCCCAGCGGCCTCGACCGGTACTTCTCGATCACGGCCCGCGGGTCGACGGTCGGGCGGGAGGTCCGCGGAGGCTTCGCGACCTTCTTCACGATGGCGTACATCGTCGTCCTCAACCCGCTGATCATCGGCACGGCGGCGGACGCCGACGGCCGCGTGCTGGGCGTGCCCGCGGTCGCCGCCGCCACGGCGCTGGTTGCGGGCGTGATGACCCTGCTCATGGGCGTGGTCGGCAAGTACCCGTTCGCCATCGCGGCCGGGCTCGGCCTCAACGCCTTCGTGACGTTCTCGGTGGCCAAGCAGATGACGTGGGCCGAGGCCATGGGCCTGGTGGTGGTCGAGGGCATCGTCATCACCGTCCTGGTGCTGACCGGCTTCCGCACCGCGGTCTTCCGCGCCGTCCCCGCGCAGCTCAAGACCGCCATCGGGGTGGGCATCGGCCTGTTCATCGCGCTCATCGGCTTCGTCGACTCCGGCTTCGTGCGCACCCCCGCCGGCGGCGGCACGCCGCTGGAGCTGGGCGTCGGGGGCAGCCTCACCGGCTGGCCGACCGTCACCTTCGTGGTGGGCCTGCTGCTGACGCTCGTGCTCATGGCCCGCAAGGTCAAGGGCGCGATCCTCATCGGCATCATCTCGGCGACCGTCTTCGCCGTCGTCGTGGAGGCCATCACGGGCGTGGGGCCGCGCACGGCGGCCGACGGCGCCACCAACCCCTCGGGCTGGAGCCTCGTGGTGCCGAAGCTGCCCGAGCAGCTGGTGGGCACGCCCGACCTGTCCATCATCGGCGCGGTCGACCTCTTCGGCGGGTTCGCCCGCGTCGGCGTGGTCGCCGCCGTCCTCATCATCTTCACGCTGGTGCTGGCCGACTTCTTCGACACGGTCGGCACGGTCACCGGCGTGACCGCCGAGGCCGGGCTGCTCGACGCCGACGGGCAGGTCCCCGGCGTGCAGCGCGTGCTGCTGGTCGACTCCGTGGCGGCCGCGGCCGGTGGCATCGGCTCGGTCTCGTCCAACACCACGTTCGTCGAGTCGGCCGCTGGCGTCGGCGAGGGCGCCCGCACCGGCCTGGCCAGCGTGGTCACGGGCGTGCTGTTCCTGCTCGCGGTGTTCTTCACCCCGCTGGTGGAGATCGTGCCGTTCGAGGCCGCCTCGCCGGCGCTCGTCGTCGTCGGGTTCCTCATGGCCACGCAGATCCGCTCGCTCGACTGGAGCGACCTCACCATCGCCGTCCCGGCGTTTCTCACCATGGTGGTGATGCCGTTCACGTACTCGATCAGCAACGGCATCGGCGCGGGGCTGGTCTCGTACGCGCTGCTCATGGCGGTGACCGGGCGGGCGAGGAAGGTGCACCCGCTGCTGTGGCTGCTGGCGGCGCTGTTCGTCGTGTACTTCGCGATCGCCCCGATCGAGTCGCTGCTCGGCGTCCGCTGACCCCCTCCCGTCCGTGATCATGGACCTCCGAAGCACTTTCCGACCGTGATCATGGACTTCCCGAACACCATGAGGCTCTTCGTCTCCCTCGAGCCGCCGCCGGAAGCGCTGCAGCCGGTGGCGGACGCCGTCGTCGAGCTCGGCCGGGTGCCGGGGGTCCGGTGGTCGCCGCCGTCCCGCTGGCACGTCACGCTCGCCTTCCTCGGAGACCTCGACGACGACGACGTCCGCCGCCTCGCGCCGCCGCTGCGCTCCGCGGTGGCGGCGGCCGGGCCGGTGCGGCTGCGGCTGGCCGGCACGGGCACCTTCGGCACGAGCGTGCTGTGGGCGGGGGTCGCCGGCGACGTCGAGCGGCTGTCGTCGCTCGCCGCCGGCGTCGCCGGGGCGGCCCGAGCGGCCGGGCTGGGGCTCGAGGAGCGTCCCTACCGGCCGCACGTCACGCTGGCCCGCGCCGCGGGCCGCGGCGGCGCCGGTGCGCTGGGACAGCTGGCCGACCAGCTGGCCGGGGTGCGGGGGCCGACCTGGACGGCCGTCGAGGCGCGGCTCGTGCGCAGCCACACCTCCGACGGTCGCTACGAGGTGCTGGAGCACCTGCCCCTCCTGCCCCCGGCGTGACCCGGGGTGGTGGCGCGTGCCGCGACCGCCGGACCGCCGTCAGGCGAGCGCGCGGCCGGCGGCGAGACCCGGGAGCGCTGCCGGCCCGGACGCGGGCCCGGACGCCGGTGCGTCGGGCGCGCCGGTGTCGGAGCGCACGCGGTCGCGGCCGGCGGCCTTGGCTGCGTAGAGCAGGTCGTCGGCGCGCCCCAGCAGCGCGTGGAAGTCCTCGCCCGGACGCCGGTGCACCAGCCCCGCGGACACGGTGCGGGGACGGGGCACCGCCCGGCGCACGTCGTCGAGGAGGTCCTCGGCCCGCGCTACGTCGGCGTCGGCGAGGAGCACCACGAACTCCTCGCCGCCCCACCGGTAGAGCCCCGCCGTGGGGGGCAGCACGCGGCGCCAGGCCGCGGAGGCCTCGCGCAGCAGGGCGTCCCCGGCGTCGTGGCCCAGGGTGTCGTTGACGGCCTTGAACCCGTCCAGGTCCAGCACCGCGAGCGCCGCGGGGTCGCTGCCCCGCGCGAGCAGGGCGTCGGCGGCGGCGCTGCAGCGGCGGCGGTTGGGCAGGCCGGTGAGCTCGTCCCGGTGCGCCAGCTGCTCCAGGCGCAGCGCCTGGTCCGCCGCGACGCGCAGTGCGGCGTGCAGGCGGACCGTGCTCAGCACCGCGGTGAACACCGCACCGCAGCCGAGCACCAGCCAGTCGGCCGCGTGCCCGGTGGCCCCCTGCACCACCAGGGCGGCGGCGGGGAGGCAGGCGGCTGTCGGCAGCAGCACGAGCATCGTCCGGGACGCTCCCGCGGAGGTCTGGTGGGCGGTGCGCCAGGAGCGGGCGGCGGTCTCCCGCGACGAGGTCCCCGCGGTGGCGGACGCCTCCCGGGGCACGAGCGCGCACCCCGCCGCCAGCAGCGAGTAGGCGACGGCGAAGGGCACGGCGAGCCACGGCACCAGCGACGGCGGCAGCCACACCATGTTCAGCAGGTAGGCCAGGTTGCCGCCCAGGAGGAGCACCGTGGCCAGGACCACGGCGGCCGCCGGGAGCCGGGCCGTGCTCCCGCCGATCGCCGCGCGGACCACGAGCAGCAGGAGCGCCAGGTCGAGGCACAGGTACAGCAGCGAGGTGGCGGTCGCGAGGGACGGCTCCTGCGCGAGCAGCGGGCGCGCGAGCGCGGACAGCACCACCAGCGCGGGGCCGCTGACCACGATGGTCGCGTCGAGGGTGGTCCCCCGGCGCCCCACCCGGGCGCTCAGCGCCGCGGAGCGCACCAGCGCGGCGTACCCCAGCACGTAGCCGACGTGGACCAGGGGTGTCTGCGGTGGCGCGCCACCGCTGACCCACGAGCCGTAGAACAGGACGTTCGCCGCGGCGATCAGGCTCCCGCCGGCCGCCGCCCACGGACGCCGCCGGCGGCCGGCCACCACCCCCAGCAGAGCGGGGGGTGCGATGGCGATGGCCGCCACCACGAGCAGGGGCACGGCTCCTGCCGGAGCGGCGGCCACGGCGACCGCGGCGCAGGTGCAGGCGGCGGCCGCGGTCAGCTCCACGGCGGTGCCGGTCGTGCGGTGGGTCACCCCCTGCTGGTCGGCGCACGACGCACCGGCCTTGATCGCGGTACCCCGGCCGGGTGCTCGCCGGTGACGGGCGTGGAGCGGTCAGCGGCCGCGGGAGAGGTAGACGCGCCGGACGACGTCCTCCACGTCGGGCTCCTCCACGGACAGGTCCCGCACCTGCGCGCGCTCGCTGACCGCTGACAGCACCGCCGCGGCCGTGGTGGCGGAGTCGTCGAAGGCCAGCCGCTGGCGCAGCCCGCCGGCCTCGCTGCCCAGGTGCTCGGCGTACGGCACACCGTGCAGGTCGGCCGTCGGCGCGGCGAGGTCCACCACGAGCACCCGCCGGGCGCCCACCTCCTTCGACAGCCCGGCCAGCGACCCGTCGTAGGCCAGGCGCCCGTGGTCGACCAGCAGCACCCGCTCGCACAGCCGCGAGACGTCGCCCATGTCGTGCGTGGTGAGCAGCAGCGTGGTGCCGTGCGCGGCGCGCTCGGCCAGGAGGAACTCCCGCAGCCGCTGCTTGCTCAGCACGTCCAGGCCGATGGTCGGCTCGTCGAGCACCAGCAGGTCGGGGGAGTGCAGGAGCGCCGCGGCCACCTCCCCGCGCATCCGCTGGCCCAGCGAGAGCTGGCGCACCGGTGAGGAGAGGAACTCCTCCAGCTCCAGGCGCTCGACCAGCTCCGCGGTCCGCTCCCGCTCGCGCGAGGCGCTCAGCCCGTGCACCGCCGCCAGGATGCGGTAGCTCTCGGCCAGCGGCAGGTCCCACCACAGCTGCGAGCGCTGCCCGAACACCACCCCGAGCCGCCGCGCCAGCGCCCGCCGCTGCCCGACCGGCTCGAGCCCGCACGTCCGCACCGTGCCGGCGCTGGGCACGAGGATGCCCGCGAGCATCTTGATCGTGGTCGACTTGCCCGCGCCGTTGGCGCCGATGTAGCCGACCGACTCCCCGCGCTCGATGGTCACCGTGAGGTCGTCGACGGCGGTCACCTCCCGCCGACCGAGCAGCCCGGACCGCACGCGGAACGTGCGCGTGAGCCGCTCCACCTGCACCGCGGGCGTCGTCGTCGTCATCCTCCGCCTCCCTGGTAGTGCCTGACCCCGGTGCGCCAGGCCAGCGCCGCCACGGCCCACATCCACACCGCCGCGAGCGGTGCCAGCCAGCCGGCCCACCCCGGCAGCCACCCCGGGCCCGGCAGGCCCAGCAGCGCCACCACCGGCAGGTACGCCGTGAAGGCGATCGGGATGGCGAACCCGAACACCGCCACGAGCGGCTTCGCCCACACCGACGCCGGCTGCGTGGCGGCGTACCGGCCGCCGTAGACGGCGGCGGCGGTGGCCTCGGCGGCGTCGACCAGGAAGAACTGCACGCCCGCCGCCGCCACGAACACCGCGGCGAACGTCAGCGCGCTCGTGAGGACGACGACGGCGAGGAACACCACGTGCAGCGGCGTCCACGCGATGTCGTTGACGGCCACGCCCACCCCGAGCGCCACCGCGGCCACCGCGATGCGCGTGACGCGGCGCAGGCTGACGTCGCTGGTCACCAGCTGCGCGAGGAGCGGCTGGGGGCGCAGGTAGAAGACGTCGAGGGTGCCCGAGCGCAGGTAGACCGGCAGGGTGTCGAGGTGGCCGACGACGAGGTCGGCCAGGCTGAACGACAGGTCCGCGATGCCGAAGACCAGGACGACGGCGGCCAGGTCGAGGCCTCCCAGGGAGTCGACCGAGCGGAAGAGCACCAGCACCTCGGCCAGCTGGACCACGCCCACCAGCAGCGAGCTGACCAGGTCCAGCGCGAAGCCGCCGCGGTAGCTGGTCTGGCTGCGCACCCGGCTGGCCACCACGGCGCGGTAGGGCCTCCACCGCGAGGAGAGCGGCTCAGCCACCCTGCACCTCCAGCCGGTGGCGCCCCGCGCGGGTCATCAGCTGGCCGAGCACCAGCGCCACGACGAGCCAGGCCAGCTGCACCAGCAGGGCTCCCGCGGCGGCCCCGCCGGCCACGCGCCCCGACAGCAGGTCCACCGGGATCTGCAGCATGGACGGGAACGGCGTCGCCTGCGCCAGCGCGAACAGCCAGCCCGGGAAGATCGACACCGGGACGAACAGCCCCGCGAAGAAGCCCGCCACCACCATGTAGAAGACCTGCAGCCCGCGCGTCTCGACGGTCCAGAAGCCGGTCGCCGCGACGAGGTAGACCACCAGGTGCGACACGACCACCGCCAGCAGCGCGCTGAGCAGCCCGGCCCCCAGGACCAGCGGGTCCGTGGGCAGGCGCATGCCCCCGACGAGAACGGCCAGGACGACGATCGGCACCCCGCGCGGCAGCAGCGAGAACAGGGCCCGGCCGACCTCCTGCGCGGTGGTGGAGGTCTGCAGGTCGATCGGGCGCAGCAGGTCGACGGCGACGCTGCCGTCCTTGATGCGCCCCGCGAGGTCGATGCGCCCGAAGAGGTTCACCGACCCGAGCAGCGCCTGGCTGAGCCAGGCGTAGGCGATGACGGCGCGGGTGTCGTACCCGGCCAGCTCGCCACCGCCCGCGGCGACGGCGGCGGTGAGCACGCTGACCTTGAGGAAGCCGAACGTCACGTTGGCGACCAGGCCGCCGAGGGCCGCCGCCCGGTAGGTCGACCCGCGGCGCCAGCCGGCGGCGACGAGGCGCCCGTGGACGCGCAGCCAGGTCGCTGCGCCGGAAAGCGGGCCCGCCTGCGCTGGCTGCCCGTCGTGACGCACGGTCACAGGAACGTACTCCTGTGATCGCCGCGCGCCAACCCCCGATCGCCACCTCGGCGCGGCGGGGGGGTCAGAGCTCCAGCGCGTAGGTGCGGTACGTGATGTCGCGCACCCAGCCCTCGCTCTCGTAGAGGGCTTGCGCGGCGGTGTTGGTGTGCGCCGTCTCCAGGACGGCCGTCGTCGCGCCCGCGGCCCGGGCCCGCTCGGCGACGGCGCGCAGCAGCGCCCGCCCGGCGCCCCGGCCGCGGGCGGCGGGGGCGACGAAGAGGTCGTAGAGGACCCACGCCGGAGCGAGCTCGAGGGAGGCCCACGTGGGGTAGCACTGCGCGAAGCCCACGGCGGCCCCGTCGCGGGTGGGGTCCTCGGCGAGCAGGACGACGCTGTCCCCGTTCCCGATCCGCGCCGCCAGGTACGAGGTCACGTCGGCGGGGTCGCGCGGGTGCTCGTAGAAGTCGAGGTATCCGGCGAACAGCCGCGCCACCGCCTCGACGTCGTCGACGGTCGCCGTCCGCACCACGAGGCCGCCGCTCGGGACGCTGGTGGGTGTGCTGGCCATGCTCCACATCCTGGCGCGCCACCGGCGGGGTGGTTGCGGGGGAGGGGGAGCGGGCCGCACAGTGGGCGGGTGGACCAGCAGCGGCGTGCGGTGGGGCGGCTCGTCGTCGCGCTCGCCGTGCTGCTGGGGCCGCTGCTCCTGCTCGGCCCGCAGCTGGCCGACGGCCACGTGCTCGCGGGAGGGGCGCTGGTCGCGGCCGTCCTGGCGGGCTCCGCCCTCGGCGGGGGCCTGGCGGTGGTGGCGGCGGTCGCCGTCCTGCTGCTCACCGCGCCACCGCGGGCGCCCGCGGCGGTGCGCTGGCTGGCGGACGTCGTCGTCCGCCTCGAGGACCGGCCGGGACGTCCCGGCCGCACGCGCTCGCGGGCGCCGGGCGCGGGGACCTCCCCGCGCCGCCTCGCCCTCTGACCGACCGTCAGGCGACCCGGCGCGGGGGACCACCCGTCCCCCTCACCCGTCCGGAGCGTCCGCATGCCCTCGTCCTGGTCCCTGCTCAACCCCCTCGCCTGGCTGGAGTCCGCCGTGTCCGGCGTGCTCGTGGCCGCCCACGCGCTGCTCGGCGCGCTCGGGCTCGACCCCTCCTCGGGCGCCGCGTGGGTCGGCGCCGTCGTCGTCCTCGTGGTGCTGGTGCGGCTGGCGCTCCTGCCGCTCGTGCTCCGGCAGGTGCGGGCCTCGCACCGGCTGGCGCGCATCGCCCCGCAGCTGCGCGAGCTGCAGGGGCGCTACTCCCGCCCGTCCGGGCCCGGTGGGCGCCAGCAGCTGACCCGCGACCCCGCCGAGCTGGCCCGGTGGCGGGCCGAGCAGAAGGCGCTGCACGCCGAGGCCGGGGCCTCACCGCTGTCGTTCCTGCCGGTGCTGCTGCAGCTGCCGGTGATGATCGCCCTCGCGCGGGTGCTCGACGGCGCCGCCCGCGGGCACGCCGTGGGGCTGCTCACCCCTCTGCTCGCCGCGCAGGCCGGAGCGGCCACCGTGCTCGGCGCCCCGCTGTCGGGCTCGCTGCTCGGCGGCGGGGAGGGCGCGGTGCTGGCGGTGGTGCTCGTCGCGGTGGTGGCGCTGTGCACCTGGGTGACCACGCGCCGCCAGCTCACCCGGGGGACGGCGCCCGAGGCGCTGGACGGGCCGGTCGGGCAGGCGCAGCGGATGACGGTGTGGCTGGTGCCGCTGGTGATGGCCGCGACCAGCGCCGCCGTCCCGCTGGGGCTGCTCGTGTACTGGGCGAGCTCGGCGGTGTGGTCGCTCGGGCAGAGCGCTGCGCTGCTGCGGTGGCTGCCGACGCCGGGGACGCCGGCCGCCGCCGCGCGGGAGCAGCGCCTCGCAGGGCTGGGGCGTCCCGTCGAGCGGGCAGAAGTCGGCCGGCAGGCCCGCTGAGGCGCTCCCAGCGCACTTCTGCATGCCCGGCGGGACGCGGCCACCACCACTCGTCCGGCGATGTATCGTCAGGCATGGCATTGACCGAGCCTGCGGTGCTGGTGCTCACCGCGCTGGTGGGGGAGGCGCGGCACGGGTACGCGCTCATCGGCGAGGTGCAGGACCTGTCAGACGGGCGTGTGACGCTGTCGGTGGGGACGCTCTACGGCCTGCTCGACCGGCTCGCAGGAGAGGGACTCATCGCGCGCGACCGCGAGGAGGTCCACGCCGGGCGGACGCGCCGCTACTACCGCCTCACCGACGACGGCGCCGCCGCTCTGACCGCCGAGGCGGAGCGGCTGGCGCAGCTGGCCCGCGCGGCCTCGGCGCGGCTGCGCGCCGCCCGGGCGGTGTGAGCCGTGGCCGAGTCGTCGTCCTCCCGGGCCGTGCCCTCGCCGCTCGAGCGCGGCTACCGCCGGGTGCTGCGCGTGCTGCCGCGCGGCTACCGCGCGCAGTGGGAGGAGGACATGGTCGCCGCACTGCTCGACTCCGAGCAGGAGGCCGCCGCCCGGGCCGTGGCCGCCGAGGGGCCAGCGCGCCAGGACGAGGAGCGCGAGCTCGTGCTGCTGCAGCGCCCACCGCTGCGCGAGGTGGCCGGGGTGCTGGGGCTGGCGGTGAGGCTCCACCTGGCGGCTCCCTCCACCCCTGGGGCGACGGCGCGCAGCCGTGCCGTCGGTGACGCGGTGCGGCTGACGGCGCTGCTCGGACTGCTGGTGCCGGCGGCGTTCGGCGTCCAGCAGCTGGTGCTCCTGCCCTGGTGGGCGCGGCAGCCGGGGTGGTCGCAGGTCACACGGGCTGACGGCACCTGGTGGGTGGCGAGCGGCCTGGTGGCGCTGCTGACGTGGACGCTGCTCGTGGCGGGGCACCGGCGCGCGGCCGTCGGCGTGGCGCTGGCCGGCGTGGTGGCGCCCTGGGTGGCCGGGGGAGCGCAGCTCCCGCTCTGGGCGCTGCAGCCGCGCGAGCTGGTGGTGTGGCTGGTGCTGCTGGTGCCGCTGCTCTGCACGGCGGCCTGGCACCGGGACGCCCCGCCCCCGGCGAGGCGGTGGTGGTGGGCGCTGCCGGCGTCCGCGGTGGTGCTCCTCGGCCTCGCGGGTCTCCAGCTCGTCGGTGCGGTGGGCGCCCTGGACACCCCCGACCTGGTGGTGGCGGCAGCGGCCCTGGCCGTCGGGTGGTGGCGCCACGACCGCGGGTGGTGCGGCGCCGCGGTGCTGCTCGGCGGTGTGGCCCTGGTGCGCGCGCTCGCGACGCTCGGGTACCTGACCGGCCTGCCGGAGGTCTACGGGCTGGTGGGCGCAGCGGTCACCACCGCGTCCGGGCTGGTGGTCGTCGTGGCGCTGGCGCGCTGGTGGCGGCTGGCTGGGCAGGGGCGGCCCGCCCGGGTGTGACCACCGACATGCAGAAGTCCGCCCGGACCCCCGCTGAAGGGGTCCGGGCGGACTTCTGCATGTCCGGCGTCACGCGCCGGTGTGGCGGGTCAGGCCCAGGGGTCGGCGATGCCGGCGTAGAGCGTCTCGAGGTACTCCTCGATGCCCTCCTCGCCGCCCTCGCGGCCCAGGCCCGACTGCTTCACCCCGCCGAACGGCGCCGCCGGGTTGGAGATGACGCCGGCGTTGATGCCGAGCATCCCCGTCTCCAGCCGCTCGGTCAGCCGCAGCGCCCGGGCCGTGGAGCCCGTGTACGCGTAGGCGATGAGCCCGAACTCGGTGTCGTTGGCCAGCGCCACGGCGTCGTCCTCGGTCTCGAAGGTCGTCACCGGCGCGACCGGGCCGAAGATCTCCTCCTTGAGCAGCCGCGAGCCGAGCGGCACGTCGGCGAGGACGGTGGGGGAGAAGAAGTAGCCCGGCCCCTCGACGCGTCCGCCGCCCGTCAGCACCTTCGCGCCGCGGGAGACCGCGTCGTCGACGAGGTCGGCGATCTTGGTGCGACCCTTCTCGTTGATGATCGGGCCCACCTGCGCGCCGTCCTCGGTGCCGCGCGCCACCTTCATCCCGCCGATGCGCGCCGCCAGCTTCGCGGAGAACGCCGCTGCCACCGAGGAGTGCACGTAGAACCGGTTGGCCGAGGTGCAGGCCTCCCCGCCGTTGCGCATCTTCGCCAGCAGCGCCCCCTCGACGGCGGCGTCGACGTCGGCGTCCTCGAAGACGAGGAACGGGGCGTTGCCGCCCAGCTCCATCGACGTGCGCAGCACGCCCTCCGCGGCCTGCTTGAGCAGCGTCTTGCCCACCGGCGTGGAGCCGGTGAAGGACAGCTTGCGCAGGCGGGGGTCGGCGATGAGCGGCCCGGTGACGTCACCGGCCCTGGTGCACGGGATGACGTTGACCACGCCGTCCGGCAGCCCGGCGTCGAGCAGGATCTGGGCGAACAGCAGCGCCGTCAGCGGCGTCTCCGCCGCCGGCTTCAGCACCACCGTGCAGCCCGCCGCCAGCGCCGGGGCGATCTTGCGGGTGGCCATGGCCAGCGGGAAGTTCCACGGCGTGATGAACAGGCACGGGCCCACCGGCTTCTTCACCACGAGCAGCCGCTGCTTGCCGTCGGGGGCGGGCAGGTAGCGCCCGGCCACGTGCGCGGCCTGCTCGCTGGACCACCGCAGGAACTCCGAGCCGTAGGCCACCTCCCCGCGGGCCTCGGCCACGGACTTGCCCATCTCCAGGGTCATGAGGAGGGCGAGGTCGTCGGCGCGGGCGGTGACGGCGTCGAACGCGCGGCGCAGCAGCTCCGCCCGCTCGCGCGGTGCGGTGCGGCCCCACGAGGCCTGCGCGGCGACGGCGGCGTCGAGGGCGGCGGCGCCGTCCTCCACCGACGCGTCCGCGACCGTGGTGAGCACGGCGCCGGTGGCCGGGTCCTCCACGTCGAAGCGCTGGCCGGTGGACGCGGGCACCCAGCGCCCGCCGATGAGGAGGTCGGTGGGGACGCTCGCGACGAGCGCCTCCTCACGGCCCTGCTGCGTGGAGGTGTCGGTGCTCATGCCTGCGATCCTCCACCCGTCGCGCTCTCGTCGCCGAAGAGGACCACCTGGCGCACCGCGCGGCCCTCGGCCAGGGCGTCCATCGCCTCGTTGATGCCGTCCAGCGTGGTCCGCGAGGAGATCAGCGCGTCGACCGGCAGCCGCCCCTCGCGCCACATCTGCGCGTAGGTGGGGATGTCGCGCGCGGGCACCGCCGACCCCAGGTAGCTGCCGACGATCGTGCGGGCCTCCGCGGTGATGCCGAGGGGCTTGATGGTCGCCTCGGCGGTCGGCGCGGGCAGCCCCACCGTGACGGTGGTGCCGCCGACGCCGGTGAGGGCCACCGCCGTCTCGAAGGCCCTGGCGCTGCCTGCGGCCTCCACGACCACCGGCGCCTTGAGGCCTGATGAGAGCGCCTCGGCGGGGGTGAACACCGCCGAGGCGCCCAGCTCGCGGGCGCGGGCCAGCTTCTCCGGCACCGCGTCGACACCGACGACGTCACCCAGGCCCAGTGACACCGCGGTGATGAGGGCCGCCATGCCCACGCCGCCCAGGCCGACCACCACCACGGTGTCGCCCTGGGCCGGCTTGCCGGCGTTGAGCACGGCACCCCCGCCGGTCAGCACCGCGCAGCCGAGCACGGCCGCCACCTCGGGCGGCACGTCGTCGTCGACGGGGACCACCGAGCGGCGGTCGACGACGGCGTGCGTCGCGAACCCGCTGACGCCGAGGTGGTGGTGGACGTCGCCGCGGCGACCAGACCCGTCGCCAGCGTCAGCCCAGTGCAGGCGCCGCCCGCCGCCGAGCAGCTCACCGGCGTTGTTCGCGGCCGAGCCGGGCGTGCAGGGGAGCCGCCCCTCGGTGCGGCAGCCGGCGCACTCCCCGCAGCGCGGCAGGAACGCCATGACCACGCGCTGCCCGACGGCGACGTCGTCGACACCCTCACCGACCTGCTCCACGCGGCCGCAGGCCTCGTGGCCCAGCAGCATCGGCACGGGACGCACCCGGTTGCCGTCCACCACGGACAGGTCGGAGTGGCAGACGCCCGCCGCCTCCATGCGCACCAGCAGCTCGCCGGGCCCGGGTGGGTCGAGCTCGACGTCGACCACCTCGATCGGCCGGCTGCTCGCGTACGGGCGCTCCCTGCCGATCTCCACCAGCACGGCGCCGCGCGCCCTCATGACGCCGCTCCGCCCGAGGTGGTGCCCCCGGCGGCGGCGGCCTTCGCGGCCTTCGCGGCCTTCGCCGCGGCCAGCGAGGCAACGACGTCGTCCCCGGCGCGCAGCGGCCGGCCCGCGAAGACGCCCTCGTGGGCGAGCACCGGACGGCGGTCACCGGCCAGCTCCGGGTGGCGCTCCTCGAGCCTCTCGCGCCGCTCGGCCACCGACCGCCAGTGGGCGACCGTCTCCCGGTCACCCCGGCCGACGCCCTCCCAGCTGCGCGGCATCGCCTCGCGCGGCACGCCCGTCGAGGCGCGCCCTCCGATGTTGAGGCGCGACGGGCGGCGACGGGTCGCGCCGCCGCACGCCGGGCACGCCGGGTCGGGCGACGTCATCGACGGCACGCCCGCCTCGAAGCGGTGGCCCTGCTCGCAGGTGAAGTCGTGCAGGACCATCAGCGGTACACCCCGTCGGGGGCGTAGCGCAGCTGGGCGGCCTGCTCGCCGTCGTGCCCGAAGATGACCTCGGCGCCCGTGGCCTCGGCGATCTTCCGCAGCTTCTCCACGCTCTCCAGCCACGCCAGGTTGTTCCAGACGATGGCGGCGCCGACGGCCGGCGGGCCCCACGAGTCGCGCAGGTACACCGCGTCGGAGGTGAAGATCTTGGTGCCCTCCTGCGGGAGGTCCACCTTCAGCGACATGGTCCCCCAGGTGTGGCCGGGGGTCTCGATCACGGAGATGCCGGGGAGGATCTCCACGTCGCCGCTGACCGTCTCGATGGGCAGGCCCTGGTAGTCGCTGACGATGTGCGCGCCCTGGCTGTACCCCTGGATCCTGGAAGCGCCCTCGACCTCCTTGTCGTTGGCGATGATCCGCGTCTTCCCGTTCATGAAGTCCCGGGCGTTCGCGGCGTGGTCGAAGTGCAGGTGGCTCAGCACGAGGATGTCGACGTCGTCCGGGGTGAGCTCCAGCGAGGCCAGCGAGGAGTCGAGGTAGCCGGGCCCGTCGACCGGCTCCTTGACGGGGAAGAAGTCGTGGAAGCCGGTGGGCGCCCAGCGCTCCTCCCAGTCGCGCGGCACGCCGGTGTCCCACAGCACACGGCCCTCGGGGTGCTCGATGAGCACGGCGTGGGTGGGGCAGTCACCCCAGACCACCGGGTCGTCCCTGTGGTGGCGGTCGCGGATGGTGCGACCGCCCTTGAGCAGCAGCCAGGTCAGGTCGGTCTCCATCACGCCGGTGGAGAGCACGTGGAGCTTCATCTCGGGAGCGGCACCAGTCACGGGGTACTCCTCGTCTCGCGTCGTCGCGGAGCCGCCGCGCGGTGCGCGGCGCACGACCACCCTGCGTCGGACGCGGGGCGGAGACCATGGAGGCGGCCCACACAGTGGCAGCCTCCGGGTGTGCGCGGTAGACACCTGCCCGTGACTACCCTCGAGGGCGCGGGGACGACGACGGCGGCGGAGACCATGGAGGCGGCCCACACAGTGGCAGCCTCCGGGTGTGCGCGGTAGACACCTGCCCGTGACCACCCTCGAGGGCGCGGGGACGACGACGGCGGCGGCCGCGGTGCCCGGGTCCTTCGCCGCGCCGTCACCGACCGACCTGCTGCGCGCCGTCCACGACTCCGCCACCGACCTCGCCAGCGTGCGCGACCGCACGGTGATCCTGCGGGCCCTCGTGCGGCGCACCCGCGCTCTGCTCGGCGCCGACATGGCCTACCTGTCGCTGAACGACCTCGACGCCGGGGAGACCTGGATCCACGTCACCGACGGCGTGCGCACCCGCGCCTACGCCGAGATCCGGATGCCGCTGGGCACGGGGATCCTCGGCTCCGTCGCCGCCGGCGGCACCTCCGTGCACACCGACGACTACCTCGCCGACGCCGAGCTCAACCACCTCTCCCACATCGACGAGGCCGTGGCCGCCGAGGGCGTGCGCGCCATCAGCGGCGAGCCGCTGCGCGTGGACGGGCACCTGGTGGGAGCGCTGCTCGTGGCGCACCGCACGCCGGTGGCCATGCCGTCGGCGGGGCTCGAGGCGCTGCGCCTGCTCGCCCTGCAGGCGGCCGTGGCCCTGGAGCAGACGCGCCGGGCCGGCGAGATCGCCGAGCTGCGCGCCGCCGCCGCCACCGCCGAGCGGGACGCCGCCCTGCTCGAGCTCGACGCGCGGCTGCTCGCCGCGGTCGGCGGTGGCGGCGGGTGCCGCGCGGTCGTGGAGGAGCTCGCCGCGCAGGTCGGTGCCCCGGTGGCCCTGTTCGACGCCGACGGGCGCGTCCGCTGCAGCGCCGGCGGCCCTCCCCGCGGCCCGGGCGCGGGCGCCCGCGACGACGACGGGGACGAGGCCTGCGTCGTCGTCCCCGGGGACGGCGCCGCGGAGCTGGGTCGCCTGGTCAGCCCAGTCGTGGGGGAGCGGGCCCTCGGTGCGCTGGCGCGGGGCGCTCTGGCCGTGGCGGCCGCGCTGCAGGTGGAGCACGAGCTCGCCGAGGCCGCTGACAGGTCGCCGTCAGCGCTGCTCGACGACCTCCTCGACGAGCGCGGCGTCCGACGGGACGTGCTCGAGGAGCGCGCGCTGGCGCGGGGGCTCGACCTGCGGTCGCCGTCGTCGTCCCTGGTGGCGCTGGTGCCCCCGGCCGACCGCCAGCGCAGCGTGGCCGCGCTGCGCCCGCTGGTCGAGGGCGCGGGGCTGGTGGCCGTGCACGCCGGTCACGTGTGCCTGGTCTGCACCCGGCGCGGTGCGGGCGCTGACGAGCTGGGCGCCGCGGCGCAGGCGGCGCTGGCGGGGGCCGGGGTCAGCGCGGTGGTCGGGTGCGCCGACGCCGAGGACCCCGGCGACCGGCGCGGCGGCGGACCCGTCGGGCGCGCTCACGCCGAGGCCGCGCAGGTGGCGAGGGCCGCGCAGGTGCTGGGGTGGCGCACCGGCCACGCCGACCGCGCGCGCCTCGGCGTCGCCGGGCTGCTGCTGGGCGGGACCGACGAGCGCGTGGTGGAGGCGATGGTCGAGCGGCTGCTGGGCCCGGTGCTCTCCTACGACGCCGCCCACGGCACGCACCTGGAGCAGACCGCGGCGGCCGTGCTGGAGGAGGGCTCGCGCGGCGCCGCGGCAGCGCGCCTGTACGTGCACGTCAACACCGTGCGGCAGCGCGTGGAGCGGCTCGACGCGCTGCTCGGGGCCGGGTGGGACGCCCCGCCGCGCAGCCTGGACGTGCAGGCCGCGCTCCGGCTGCGGGCGCTGCGACGGGACGGCTGACGCCGCCCCGTCGACGCGGTGACGCGGTGACGCGGTGACGCGGTGCTCAGGCGGGCGCGTGGTCCGCCGTGCGGTGGTGGCGCCGGGCGACGACGACGCCGCGCACGCCCACCCCGAGCAGCACCAGCGCTGAGGCGGCCACCCCGGCGCCGATGTGCCAGCGCAGCAGGAGCGCGCCCACCAGGGCGCCGACCAGCATCGACGCGACGGCGCCGCCCCGGCGCAGCAGCACCGCCCGGTCGTGGGTGCGTCCGGACCAGCCGTGGTCGGCGGACAGGCCCACCAGCGCCGAGGTGACCACCACCGTCGGGACGTCGGGGACGCCGATGCGGCGCGCCGCGACCGCCTGGGCGCCCATCGCCGCCGCCGTGATCGCGGTGACGGCGTCGAGCCAGGTGCTGTTGAGCGCGGTGGTGGCCAGCGCCACCGCCACGGCGCCGACGACCGCGGCGACGGCCACGAGCGTCCACGCGGAGAGCCGGTCCGCACCGGCCCGCGGGGCCCTGCCGCGGCCCGCGCGTCCCAGGAGCGCCGCGCCCACCACGAAGCCCGCCAGCGCCAGGCTGGCGCGCAGCAGCGTGCTGGCGTCGTACCCGGCCAGACCCAGGCCGATGAAGATGACGTTGCCGGTCATGTTGGCGGTGAAGACGCCGTGCAGGCCCAGGTAGGTGGCGGCGTCCAGCACCCCCGTGCCGAACGTCACCAGCAGCATGGGCACCAGCGCCGAGCTCGCCTCCAGGGAGCGCTCCTCCCGGGAGCGCGGCGTCTCGGGCGGGCCGCCGACCGCGGCCCGCCCGGTCTGGGGCAGCACCACCGCCGGGGTGGGGACGGCGCTGGCCGCCGCCGTCGTCGTCGCCGGGACCACCGTGGTGGTGACCTCGCCGGGCGCGGCGGGTCCGCTGGTCATGGCCGTCCTCCTGCGGATCGGGTGCGGGGGCGCAGCCAGAGGTAGCACAGGGCGCCGGCGAGCAGGCCCCACACGGCGCTGCCGACACCCGACAGGGTCACGCCGCTGGCCACCACGAGGAACGCCAGCACGGCGGCGGTGCGGTGCTCGGCGGGCTGGTCCGCCTGCACCGCCGAGGCCAGGCCGCCGAGGAAGGCGCCCAGGAGCGCGAGCCCCGCGACCGCCTGCACCAGCAGCGGCGGCCCCGACGAGACCAGCGCGGCCGCGGCGGTGGACAGCAGCGCCAGCCCCAGGTAGGTCACGCCCCCGGTGACGGCGGCGGGCCAGCGGCGGCGGGTGTCCGGGTGCACCTCGGGCCCGGCCATGATCGCCGCGGACAGCGCGGCGAGGTTGAGCGCGTGCACCCCCACGGGGGCGCCGAGCACCGTGGCGGCGCCGGAGCCGACCAGCGCGGTGCGGGCGGGCGGGTCGGGGTAGCCGGCGCCGCGCAGCACCGCCAGGCCGGGGACGTTCTGGCTGGCCATGGTCACCAGGTAGAGCGGCACGCCGATGCTCAGCAGCACCAGCGGGTCCAGCTGCGGCGTGGTCCAGGTGAGCACGGGCGCCCAGCCGAGGCCGGCAGCGCCAGCGGCGGCCGACCCGGCGACGGGTCCGGCGGCCGGACCCCGCTCCAGGGTGAGGGCCAGGGCGACGACGAGCGCTGACGGCACCGCCCACGCCGGCGCCAGGCGCCGCAGCACCAGCCACACGAGCACGACGGCGCCCCCGGCGAGCGGGTCGCGGGCCACGGCCGTCACCGGTGCCAGGCAGAGGGGCAGGAGCACGCCGGCCAGCAGCGCGCCCGACAGCGGCGCGGGCACGCGGGTGACCAGGCGGGACAGCGCCGGCCACGCCCCCGTGAGCACCACCAGCAGCCCGCACAGCACGAACGCGCCCACCGCCTCGGGGAACGCCACCCCGCCCGCGCCCGCCGCCACCAGCACGGCGGCGCCCGGCGTCGACCAGGCGAAGGAGACGGGCGTGCGCGTGCGCCAGGAGACCGCGATGGCGAGCACGCCCTGCAGCGCGCACAGGGCGACGAGGCCGGAGGCGGCCTGCGCCGGGGTGGCGCCGACGGCGGCCAGGCCCGTGAGCACCACGGTGAAGGAGCTGGCGTACCCGGTGACGGCGCCGACGACGCCGGCCGCCACCTGCCGCCCGCTCCCTCCCCGGCCCGCCCCTCCCCCCAGCGCCCCTTCCCGCGGCCGAGCGCTCGGCTGCGGCTCCGACGGGGGCGGGAACCGAAACGAGGCGCTCGGCTGCGGTCCGGGTGGGGTGCTCATGCGGTCCACCTCGCCGGGGTGCGCGACGTCGGGGCGCTCGCCACGGCCCGCGCCCGCGCTTCGCGCAGCACCGCCACGAGCGCCGGCGCGTCCTCGGGGGCCACGGTCAGCGGTAGGCGCAGCCACCGGTCGCCGGTGCCGTCCACCGTGAACCGCGGCCCGGGCACCAGCCGCACCCCGAGGTCGAGGGCGTGCGAGACCAGCTGCGTGGCGCTCGGCGTGGGCAGGCCCACCCACAGCACCAGCCCGGCCTGGCCCCCGGACGGCGCGGTGCGCACCGTCCAGTCCGGCACCCCCGCCGCCAGCGCCGCGAGCAGCCCGGCCCGGCGCTGCGCCAGCAGCGCCCGTCGCTCGGCCAGCAGCTCCGGCGCCCGCGCCAGCAGGTGCACCGCCACCAGCTGGTCGAGCACGGGGGAGGTGATGTCGAGCCCCGCGCGCACCTGCGCCAGCCGTGACACCAGCTCCGGGGAGGCGCGCACCCACCCCAGGCGCAGCCCCGCCCAGAAGCTCTTGCTCACCGACCCCAGCGTCACCACCTCCTCGCCCGGCGACCCCCGGCGTGACTCGGCGAGCGCCGCCAGCGGGGTCTGGGCCTCGGCGGGGTCCACGAGGTCGGCGAAGGTCTCGTCCGCGGCCACCACCGGCCCGCCCGCCAGGGCGGCCAGCAGCTGGGTGCGCGCGTCGTCGTCCTGCACCAGGCCGGTGGGGTTCTGCGCGTCGGGGGTGACGTGCGCCAGCGCGGTCTGCGCCACCGCTCGCCGGCCCGCCGGTGACGCCGGCAGCTCCCACCCGTGCTCGCCCAGCGGCAGCGCCACCGGGCGCACGTGGTGGGCGCGGACGGCGTCGACGACGGCGGGGTAGGTCGGCTGCTCCACCAGCGCCCGCTGGCCAGGGCGCGACAGGGCCCCCAGCAGCAGGTTCCACCCCTGCAGCGCCCCGCTCGTGACGAGCACCTGCTCCGGCCGCGTGGCCAGGCCGCGCGCGGTGAGGTGGGCCGCCACGGCGTCGCGCAGCACCGGCAGCCCGAAGGCGTGCATGCCGTGGTGCGCCAGCTGCAGCGGCAGGTCCGCGCTCGCGGCGGTGACCGCGTCCAGCACGGCGGCCGGCGCGGGCAGCGCGGCCATGGTCAGGTCCAGCACGCCCTCCGGCTCGCGCTCGCCGCCCGGGTCGACGTCGGGCCGCTCCAGGGGGCTGCCGCTGGTCGGCAGCGCCACGCGGCTGCCGGCCCCGTGGGCGCTGCGCAGGTACCCCTCGGAGCGCAGGACGTCGTAGGCGGCGCTCACCGTGGTCCGGCTGACGCCGAGCGCCGCGGCCAGCGCTCGCTCGCTGGGCACCCGGGCGCCCACGGGGAGGCGGCCGTCCAGCGCGAGGCCGCGCACGCCGTCGGCGACCGCCGTGTAGGCGGCTCCGGCGCCGAGCCAGGGCGCGAGCAGGGAGGAGAGTCGGCCGGGGTCCACCCGTCCATCGTGGCGGACTTGGCCCTGTTGCGGCAGGGCCAAGTGGCAGACAGTGGCTGGGTGCCGACGCCCCGCCTCCTCTCCCGCGTGCTGCTGCCCGTCGTCCCCGACCGCCGGCCGCTGCGCGCCCTCGTCCTCGCGGTGGGCCTGGCCGGCTACGGCGCCAGCATCGCCCTCATGCTGCGCTCCGACCTCGGCGTCATGCCGTGGAGCGTGCTCGACCAGGGCATGTCCCGGACCTTCGGCGGCGAGGTCGGCACCTGGTCGATCCTCACCGGTGTTGTCGTGCTGCTGTGCTGGGTCCCCCTGCGGCAGCGCCCGGGCGTCGGCACGCTCGCCAACGTCGTCCTCGTGGGCCTGTCCATCAACGCCACGCTGGCGCTGGTCCCGGCCAGCGCGGGCGAGGGCGCGGTGGCCGCCTGGTCGCTGCTGCTCGCCGGCGTCGTCCTCAACGCCCTCGCCACCGGCGTGTACGTGGGGGCCGGCCTCGGCCCGGGACCGCGCGACGGACTCAGCATCGGCCTGGCCCGCAAGGGCCTGCCGCTGCGCGTGGCGCGCACCGGGGTGGAGCTGCTGGTGCTGGGCATCGGCTTCGCCCTCGGCGGCACGGTCGGGTGGGGGACGCTGGTCTACGCCCTGGCCATCGGCCCGCTGGTGCACCGGACGATCCCCGCGTTCCGCCTGCGCACCCCCGCCGAGCGCGCCGGCGGTCCGGAACCGGCCGCCGCACCCGCGCACTGACCGCCCCTCCCGGTCGCAGCCGCGCGCCCGGCTGCGGTGGGGGTGACGGGTGTTCCGCTGCGGCCGCCGGAGGAGCACCCTGCTGGCCGTGGCTGATGACGACGACGTCCGGCGGCTCGCGCTCGCCCTCCCCGACACCACGGAGAAGTCCTCCTGGGGTACCCCGGGGTTCCGCGTGCACGACAAGCTCTTCGCCCGCCTGCACGACCAGCCCGGCGTGCTCGTGCTGCGGCGACCCAGCGTCGAGGACGCCGAGGAGCTCGCCGCCGCTGACCCGGTCGCCTTCTTCCGCACGCCCCACTACGCCGGGTACCCGTACGTGCTCGCCCGGCTCGCGGAGCTCGAGGTGGACGAGCTCGCCGAGGTGCTCCGCGAGGCCTGGGAGGTGCAGGCGCCCGCCCGCCTGCGCGAGCAGACCCGCTGACGGCGCGAGCGGTCGTCCGGCCGCTCAGCGCTGCCGGGTGCGCGCGAGCACCACCTGGAACAGGTAGCGGTGCCTGATGCGGCCGCCGAAGCGCCGGTCGGCGAGGTCGCCCAGGCAGGCCAGCAGACCCTCCCGCGCCTCCGGCTCCAGCACGGCGACCTGCGAGTAGGTGCTGATGAGGTCCAGGTACTGGTCGGTGGAGTACTCGACCTCCACCGGGAAGCCCTGGTGGCTCACCTCGGTGAAGGCGTCGTGGCGCTCGAACTCGGCCGTGGTCGGTGAGACCTCGGTCTCCGGCGTCAGCGTGAAGCGCGTGCCCCCGTTGCGGCCCCGCTGGCCGAACCGCTCCCAGCAGGCGCTCGCGGCGTCGAAGAACTCCTGCGAGCCTCCCGCGACGTGCGAGGACCACACCACCGCCAGCACCCCGCCGGGACGCAGCGCCGCGGCGGCCTTGCGCGCCCGCACGGCCGGGTCGAGCCAGTGCCAGGCCGTGGCGCAGAGCACCGCGTCGAACGGATCCGCCGGCAGCGGCCAGTCCTCGAAGGGCGACACCACCACCTCGACCTGAGCACCCGGCACGGCACCGACCGTCCGGCGGGCGAGCGCGGCCATCTGCGCCCCGAGCTCCACCGCCGTGACGCTCCAACCCCGCTCGGCCATCGACACCGTCGCCTGCCCGGTGCCGGGAGCGACCTCCAGCACCCGCGAGCCGTTCCGGAGACCGGCGGCGTCTGCGAAGGCGTCGAACAGCGCCGCCGGGTACGTCGGGCGGGTGCGGGCGTAGCGCTCGGCGTCGTCGTCGAAGGTCGTGCGCCGGTGCAGGCGGAGCTCGGTCGGCAGAGCCGGGACGTCGTCGCGCTCACTCACGACCACCACCCTGGGCGACCGCCGCCGAGGGCGTCCAGCCGGTCGGCTGTGGCAGGGTGGTGCTCGTCGAGGCGCCTGCCCGGCCGCACCGAGACGCCCGTCCGCGTGAGCAGCTCTCCGCGGTCCGGCCGCGAGAGGGACCCTCGTGACCACGAGGACGCCGGGCGCGCCGCAGCGCCCGCAGTCGTACCGCCAGCTGCTGGCCCTGCCGGGGGCCGCCGCCTTCTTCGCGGCGGCGAGCACCGGACGGGTGGGGGTGGCCGCCACCGGCCTGGGCCTGGTGTGGCTCGTGCACGGGACCAGCGGGTCCTTCGGGGCGGCGGGGGCGACCGTCGCGGCGTTCGCCGTGGCGGAGGCGCTGGCCGGTCCGCAGGTGGCCCGCGCCGTGGACCGGTGGGGCCAGACCGCGGTGCTCCCGGGTGTGCTGGCCGTGCACGCGGCCGCCGTCGTCGCCGTGGTGGCCCTGGCCACCGCGGGGGCTCCGGGGGCTCGGGGGGCAGCAGTGGTGGTCGCGGCGGCCGCTGCCGGGGCGAGCGCGCCACAGCTCGGCGCCCTGTCCGCGGTGCGCTGGACGGTGCTTCTCCACGACCACCGCGAGGATCTGCCGCGGGCGTTCGCCCTGGAGTCGCTGGCCAACGCCGTCGCGTTCCTCGTGGGGCCGGTGCTCGTCAGCGCTCTGGCCGCGCGGGGCGCGCCCTGGGCGGGCAGCGCGGCGGCGCTGGCAGTGGTGCTCGGCGGCGGGGCGCTGCTCTCGCTGCAGCGCCGCACGGCGCCGGCCGCGGGAGCAGGACGACGACGGCCTCCCGGTCCGTCGTCGGCTGCGCCTGCGCGGCGGTCTCTCGCGAGGCCGGTGCCGCTGCTGCTCGTCGCGGCGAGCTGCCTGCTGGGGGTGCACTTCGGCGGGCTGCCGATCGTCACGGCCGCCTGGGGGGACGTGCTCGGCGGCCCGGCGTCGGCCGCTCCGCTGGTGGCGGTCAGCAGCGGGGCGGGGCTGCTCGGCGCGTGGGTCTTCGGGCTGCGCAGCTGGCGGACGCCGCCGCTGGTGCAGGTCGTGGTCGCTGCCGGATCGCTCGCCGTGGGCTGCGGCGCGGCTGCCCTCGCGGCACCTGCCGAGCGCGTGTCCGGGACCGCCTCCTCCGCACTGCTGGTGGGTGGGCTGGCGCTGGCCGGCGTCGTCGTCCCCGTGGTGGTGGTCCAGGTGGGCGTGGTGCTGGAGCGGGAGGTGCCGCGCGCGGTGCTCACCGAGGCGCTGGCCTGGACCAGCTCGGCGAGCGCCGCGGGCAGCGCGGTGGGGGCGGTGGCGGTGGGCCGGGTGGTGGACGCCGCGGGAGCGGGGGCGGGCGCGTCGGCGCTCGTCGTCGTCGCGGTCCTGCTGGCGGGGGTGGTCTCGGGAGCGCAGGCGCAGCGCCCGTGTCACCCGAGTGAGCGACATCACTGAACAATGTCTGGAGCGAAGGATCACGAAGGTGCTCACCGCGTCGATCAAGGACACGTCGCCGCCGCACGGCGCGAACACACCTCGATCGAAGGAGCGCAGCAGCATGGACGTCACGGGGCCGGTCACCACCCAGCGCTGGACCATCGCACGCACCCTGGGCGCCCTGCTCGTGGCCGTCGGAGTGGCCGTCGTGCTGCTGGTCGCCGGTGCGGTGAGCACCCAGCGGCAGCTCGGGGTGGCCAACGGCCGGGTCGACCACACCCACCGGGTGCTGGAGGAGGTCTCGCGGACCTCGGAGCTGCTGGCGCGCGCGGAGTCGAGCCAGCGCGGCTTCGTCATCACCGGCAAGGACGAGTACCTCACCGGGTTCTCCGGCGCCTCCAGCGACCTGCGGGCAGCGCAGGAGGAGCTGCGCCAGCTCACGGCCGACAACCCGGCCCAGCAGCAGCGCCTCGACCAGCTCGGACCGCTGCTGACCGCCAAGCTCGCGGAGATGCAGTCGACCATCGACGCCCGCCGCGGCGAGGGCGGCTTCACCGCCGCTCAGAGCATCGTCCTGACCGATGCGGGCGCGGCCTCCGGCCGGCAGATCGCTCAGCTGCTCGCCGACGTCTCCGGACAGGAGGAGGGCCTGCTGGTCACCCGCAACGCCGCCAGCGACCGCTCTGCGGCCCTGGCGCAGGGACTGCAGGTCGGTGGGGGGCTCGTGGTCGTGGCGGTGCTGGCCGTGGGCGGCACCCTCGTGATCCGGAAGATCGTCAGGCCGGTGCGCGAGGTCACCGCCGCACTGGCGGCGCTCGCTGCGGGCGACCTCACGCAGACCGTCGCGGTGCGGACCACGGACGAGACCGCGCTCATGGCGTCCTCGCTGAACCGCGCCACCAGCGCCCTCAGCACCAGCATGAGCCGGGTCCGCGAGTCCGCCCAGTCCCTGGCCAGCGCCTCCGCCCAGCTCACCGCCTCCTCCTCCGCGATCGCCGAGGCCGCTGACGCCACCGCCGGTCGTGCGGTGCAGCTGACCGCCAGCGCCTCCAGCGTGGCCGGGGAGGTCGCCACCGTCTCCGCCGGCAGCGAGGAGATGGGCGCCTCCATCCTGGAGATCAGCAACAGCGCCCAGGAGGCCGCGCGCGTGGCCTCCGAGGCGGTCGCCCTGGCCACCACGTCGTCCGAGGCCGTCGACAGGCTGGGGCGCTCGTCGTCGGAGATCGGTGCGGTGGTGAAGGTCATCACGAGCATCGCCGAGCAGACCAACCTCCTGGCCCTCAACGCGACCATCGAGGCCGCCCGGGCGGGAGAGGCCGGCAAGGGCTTCGCCGTGGTCGCCACCGAGGTGAAGGACCTCGCCCAGGGCACGGCGCGGGCCACCGACGACATCGCCCGCCGCGTGCAGGCGATCCAGGGGGACACCAGCAGCGCCGTGGACGCGATCGCGCGCATCACCGAGGTCATCGCCAAGATCAGCGACTTCCAGACCACCATCGCGTCGGCGGTGGAGGAGCAGACGGCCACCACGCAGGAGATGACCCGCGGCGCGGCCCAGGCCGCCGGAGGCACCGACGAGATGGTGGCGACCATCGAGGGGGTCGCCACCAGCGCGCGCGACACCACCGCGAGCGTCAAGGAGTCCCAGGAGGCGGCCTCCGAGCTGGCCCGGATGTCGCGCGAGCTGGACCACCTGGTCGGTGGGTTCAGGATCTGAGGCGCTCGCACCGCACCTCACCGCCACGCCCCGCACCGCCCGCCGCCGCCCCGCCACCGCGGCGGGCGGTGCGGGCGCCGAGACTGGAGGGGTGACGGGACCCCGGCAGGTGCTGCTGCAGCGCCGGGGTCCCGACGCCGTGGTGGCGCTGGTGGACGGTGCGCCGGAGCACCTGCAGGAGGCGGACCTGTCCCGGTTCGTCGCTCGGCTGGAGGCCGCGGGTGCCGGGCCGCGCTGGGTCTGGGACGACACCACGCGCTGGTACCCGGCGCTGCTGGCCGCCGGCCTGCGGGTGCGGCGCTGCCTCGACCTGCGGCTGGTGCACCGACTGCTGCGGCGCTCGCCGCTGGTCGACCAGGGACTGCTGACCGGCCCGGAGACCGCGGCGTGGGACGAGCTGGTGCCGCGCAGCGCCACGTCCGCGGCCGCGGGGTCCGCCGGTGGGGGCGCCGAGGGGCTGTTCGACCTGCACGTGCACGTCGCGGCCCTCGACGCCGCCGCCGAGCACGCGGCCCAGCAGGCGGCCCTGGCGGCGTCGCTGCAGCGGGGCCGGCTCCAGCTGCTGGTGGCCGCTGAGAGCGCCGCCGCGCTGGTGGCCGCGGAGATGACGCACGCCGGGCTGCCGTGGCGCGCCGACGTCCACGAGGCGCTGCTCGCCGCCGAGCTCGGGCCGCGCCCGCCCGCGGGGGAGCCACCGGCCGTGCTGGCCGCTCTGCTCGCGCGGGCGAGGGAGGCGCTGGGGGCGCCGTCGCTCAACCCCGACAGCCCGGCCGACCTGCTGCGCGCCCTGCGGCGGGTGGGGCTGGAGCCGCCGGACACCCGCTCCGGCACCCTCTCGCAGCTCGACCACCCCGCGGTGGCGCCGCTGCTGGAGCACCGCCGCCTGTCCCGGCTGCACGCCGCCAACGGCTGGCGCTGGCTGCGCGAGTGGGTGCACGACGGCCGCTACCGCCCCGACCACCTGCCCGGCGGCGTGGTCAGCGGGCGCTGGGCCGCGCAGGGCGGGGGCGCGCTGTCGGTGCCGGCGGTGCTGCGCCCGGCGGTGGCCGCCGACGAGGGGTGGCGCCTGGTGGTGGCCGACGTGGCCCAGCTCGAGCCGCGCGTGCTCGCTGCGGTCTCCGGGGACGTCGACCTCGCCCGCGCTGCGGCCGGCGGCGACCTGTACCAGGGCGTGGTGGACAGCGGCGCGGTCGCGACCCGCTCCGACGCCAAGCTCGCGGTGCTCGGGGCCATGTACGGCGCCACCGCCGGCAGCGGCGGGCGAATGGTCGAGCACCTCGCGCGCCGCTACCCGCGCGCCGTGGAGCACCTGGAGCTGGCCGCGGCCGCGGGAGAGTGCGGCGAGGTGGTGAGCACGTGGCTCGGCCGGGGGTCGCCGCGGCCGGGCGGCGCGTGGACGCAGCAGGCCCCCGACGTCCCGGTCAGCGAGGCGGACCTGCGCGAGCGGCGCTCGTGGGGGCGCTTCACCCGCAACTTCGTGGTGCAGGGCTCGGCAGCCGAGTGGGCCGCCAGCTGGATCGCGCTGCTGCGCGAGGAGCTGTGGCGGATCGGCGGTGCCGGTCGGGTGGAACAGCGGCCGCACCTGGTGCTCTTCCTGCACGACGAGGTGCTCGTGCACACCCCCGCCGCACTGGCGGAGGAGGTGGCGGACGCGGTGCGCGGCGCCGCTGAGCGCGCGGGGCGGCTGCTCTACGGGGAGTTCCCGATCGCGTTCCCGCTGGACGTGCACGTGGGCAGCTCCTGGGCGGACGCCGCCGACGACGCCGACGCCGGTGCGCCGGCCTGAGAGGTGGACGACGCGCAGTTCCGCCCCATCACGCGAGCTTCCGCCCCATCACGCGAGCTCCCGCCCCATCGGGCCGGCCGATGGGGCGGAAAGCCGCGCGATGGGGCGGAAGCGCGTCCCGCGGGGCGGAGCTCGCCGGCAGGTGCGGCAGGTGCGGCAGGTGCAGCGCGTCAGCGCACCGAGGCCCGCCGCAGGAGCACCAGCTCGCCGGTGCAGGCCACGGCCGTGACCAGCGCGGCCAGCGCTGCGAGCCACCACGGTCGGAAGCTGACCGCGAGCTCGCCCAGGTGCGGGGCGAGCAGCAGGGCGCTGACAGCCAGCAGGGCGCCGCTCCCGAGCCCCAGGAGCAGCGGCCCCCGCGCCCCGAGCCTCACCCACGCCGCGGCGAACAGCGCGCCCAGCGAGAGCACGGCGAGGCTGCCGAGGAACAGCACCGCGACGAGCCGCAGCGGGTCACCGCCACCGAGGACCACCACGTCCATGAGGTACAGCCCCACGAACCACTGCCCCGTCAGCCGCTCCACCCCCAGCAGCGCCAGGCCGGCGACGGCGACGTACGCCGACAGCAGCCCGTGGAACGCCAGCGTGCCCGTGGTGAAGGCGCGCCGCCCGGTGCCCAGCGCGAGCGCCAGCGGGAACGTGGTGGCCACCGACTGGACGCCGTAGTACCCCAGGAAGCCAGGCAGCGCCCACAGCACACCGGGGTTGTTGCGGCTGTTGCTGACCCACTCGGGCGTGCCCGGCCGCGACCCCAGCTGGTAGAAGAACCCGGCGATCACCGCCGAGACGACGAGCACCAGCCCCAGCGTCACGAGCGGCACCGCGAAGGTCATGAAGCGCTTGGTGGTCTGCAGGGCCACCACGTCGAGCGCGGAGACCGCCCGCACCGCGGTGGGAGCCTGCGCCGGGGTGTCGAGGTCGGGGGCTGCCGTGGTGGTCATGCGCGGGCTCCTGCCGTCTCGAGGGTCGGGTGCGCGGTGCGGTGGGTGGGGTCGTCGTCGTCCTGGTCGGCGCCGTGGGCGGCGACCACGTCCTGCAGACTCGCCTGCTCGACCTGCGCGCCCGCGGTCCGTGCGGCTGCTGCTGCCTCCGGCGTCAGCGGTGCCTCCACGGTGGTGGAGCGCAGCCCGCCCAGCCGGCTGCTCGTCAGCACCGGCAGCCCCGCGGTGAGACCGTCGACGACGACGGCGGGGCCGCTGACCGTGTACGCGGCGCTGCGCGCCTCGTCGAGGCTGCAGTCGCGCACCACGCGGCCGCCCTCGAGCACCACCACGTGGTCGAGCAGCGCCTCCATCTCGTCCACCAGGTGGGTGGAGACCAGCACCGTGCGCGGGTGCTCGGCGAGGTCTGCCACCAGCTGGGCGTAGAAGGTGCGCCGCGCGCCTGCGTCCAGACCCAGGTACGGCTCGTCGAAGACCGTCAGGGGCGCCCGCGAGCACAGCCCCAGCACGATGCCCAGCGCGGACAGCTGACCGCGGGAGTACTTCTTGACGTCGGTGCGCGCCGGCAGCCTGAACGCGTCGACCAGCTCGGCGGCGCGCTCGCGGTCCCACCGCTCGTGGAAGCGCGGGGCCACGGCCAGGACGTGCCGGAGGCGGAAGTCGTCGGGGTAGCGCTGGTCGTCCCGGACCAGGCTCACCGCGCTGGTGGTGGGCGCGTGGGTGAACGGGTCCCGCCCGAACACCTCGACCCGTCCGGCCGTGGGCCTGTCGTGCCCGGCGGCCAGCGACATCAGCGTGGTCTTGCCGGCGCCGTTGCGCCCCAGCAGGCCGCAGACCGTGCCGTGCGGCACCTCGAGGCTGACGTCGCTCAGGGCCGCGGTCTGGCCGAAGGTCCGGCTGACGCCGCGGAGGCGGAGGGCTGGCTCGTCGGTGGTCACAGGGGACTCCTCTCGCGGGTGGTGGCGGGCCCTCGCTGCTGGGGGGCTCCTGAGGACGGCGGGACCGGCGCTGCGGCGGGCTGGGCTGCGGGCTGGGCTGCGGGCTGGGCTGCGGGCTGCGCTGCGCGCTCGGTGATGAGCCGCTGGACCTCGTCGAGGCCCAGGCCCAGCGCCCGGGCCTCGTCGAGCAGCGGTGCGACGAAGGCGTCGGAGAACCGGGCGGTGCGGTCGGCCAGGAGCGCGGCGCGCGCGCCCTCGCTGACGAACATCCCGAGCCCGCGGCGCTTGTGCAGCAGCCCCCTCTCCACCAGCAGGTTCACGCCCTTGCCGACGGTGGCCGGGTTGATGCGGTGGAACGCCGCGAGCTCGGTGGTGGAGGGCACCTGCGCGCCCTCGGGGTAGGCGCCGGCGGCGATGCCGTCGGCGACCTGGTCGGCGATCTGCTGGAAGATCGGTCGTCCGTCGTCGATCACACTGCCTCCTTGGTTCGTTAGTCGAGTAACTAACCAGGTAACCGGGGCGGCGTCAACACCCCGCGGTGCGTTCTCTGGTGTGCGCTGCCGCGACGTGTCGGAACCCCGTCGCGAGGTGTCGGAACCCGGGCCCCGTTCCGGCACGACGCGACGGGGTTCCGACACCTCCTGACAGCGACTCGGCAGATCGCGCCCGCCACCCGCCGGCCGCCACCCGCCGGCCGGCCCGCACTGCCGCCGCAGGTGCTGCTGGGCGCGCAGCGGCCCGCTGTCACCGTGCGGGTCTAGCGTCGGTGGGTGTGACCGACGACGAGGTCCTCACGTGGCTGCTCGACTCCGACCCGGCGCTGCGCTGGCAGGTCCAGCGCGATCTCGCCGGCGAGCCCCAGGAGGTCTGGGAGGCCACGCGCGCCCGCACGGCCACCGAGGGCTTCGGCGCCCGCCTGCTGGCCCTCCAGGACGACGACGGCCAGTGGGCGGGCGGACCCTTCTTCCCCCGCGAGGTCCGCGAGGGCACCTTCCCCGACGAGCCCGGCCAGCCCTACACCGCCACCACGTGGTCGCTGAACCAGCTGCGGGAGTGGGGCGTGCCCGCCTCCGCGCTGCGGCCCGGCACCGCCGAGCTGCTCGCCGCCGTGCGCTGGGAGTACGAGGACCTGCCGTTCTGGGGCGGCGAGGTGGACGTGTGCATCAACGCCTTCACCCTCGCCAACGGGGCGTGGCTCGGCGCCGACGTCTCCGCTGTCGAGGCGTGGTTCCCCGCCCACCAGCTCGACGACGGCGGGTGGAACTGCGAGTGGGTGGAGGGCTCGACCCACGGCTCCTTCCACTCCACCCTCAACGCGGTGGTCGGCCTGCTCGACCACGAGCAGCGCACCGGCGGCTCCGACGCGCTGCGGGCCGCCCGCCACCGCGGCGAGCAGTACCTGCTCGACCGCCACCTCCTGCGTCGGCTCAGCACCGGGGAGCCGCTGGGGCCCTGGGCCACCCACTTCGCCTACCCGTACCGGTGGACCTACAGCGCCCTGCGCGCCGCCGACCACCTGCGCGCGGCGGCCCTGCGCGACGGGCGCACTCCCGACCCGCGGCTCTCCGAGGCGATCGCGGTGGTCCGTGCCGCGCGCGACGACGACGGCACCTGGCACCAGCAGGGACGCCATCCCGGACGCGTGTGGTTCGACGTCGACAGCGGGGTCGGTGAGCCGTCGCGGTGGCTGACGTTCCACGCGCTGAGGCTGCTGGCGTGGTGGGACGGGCCGGTCGTCGAGGAGCATCCGGCTGGGGGATGACGCGCAGAGGTGATCACCGCCCCCACCATGCAGGGGTGACGGACGCCGACAGCCCCGACAGCACGGCCAGCCCCAGCGACGACCGCGCCGACCTCGCCCGCGCCGTCGTCGGCTTCATCGAGTGGGCGCACGAGACGAGCGGCCAGCGGCTGCAGCCCCTCGTGCGGCGCCTGCGCGACCACGTGGGCGAGGGGGCGCTCGACCAACCGGTGGTCACCAAGGACCTGTCCGCCTTCGAGCGCGTCAACCTGCAGCTGGCGCTGGACCAGTGGCTCGCCGAGCCCGCCCGTTCGGTGGAGGTCCTGGGCTACTCGATGCCGCCGGGCTGGGCCGAGGTCGACGTCCTGCAGATCCTGCACGGCGCGCACCTGCCGCCGATGCGCGCGACGGCGCCCGCCGTCGACGACCTCCCGTCAGGGCCCGGTCGCACCACGGCCGTGTGGAGCGCGGTGCTCCTGCTGGTGGACGACCACCGGGGCCGCCACGTGGTGCACGTCAGGGCGCCCGACGCGCGGCACGGGCAGCAGTCGCTGACGGTGGAGGTCGCCGGGCTGCCCACGGACCAGGCGCAGGCGCTGCTGGGCGAGCTCGAGGCCCTGCGCTCCTCCAGGAACGTCTACCGCGGCCAGGTGCTCGAGCTGGGAGCGGACCCCCAGGGCTGCCTCACGGTCCGCTTCCCCGAGCTGCCGCGCACCGAGCGCGACGACGTGATCCTTCCCGACGCGGTGCTCGCGCGGGTGGAGCGGCACACGCTCGCCGTCGCCGCCCGCCGCGAGGTGCTCCGGGCCAGCGGCCAGCACCTCAAGCGCGGTCTGCTGCTCTACGGGCCGCCGGGCACCGGCAAGACCCACACCACCCGCTACGTCGTGACGCACCTGCCCGGCACCACGGCGCTGCTGCTGTCCGGACGCGCCCTGCACCTCATCGGGGCGGTGGCGGAGATGGCCCGCGAGCTCCAGCCGGCGGTGCTCGTCCTGGAGGACGTCGACCTCGTCGCCGAGGACCGCTCCTACGGCGGCGAGACCAACCCCGTCCTGTTCGAGCTCCTCGACGCGATGGACGGCGCCGCCGCCGACGCGGACCTGCTGTTCCTGCTGACCACCAACCGCGCCGAGGCCCTCGAGCGGGCGCTCGCGGCGCGACCGGGGCGCGTGGACGTGGCGCTGCAGATCGGGTTGCCGGACGCGGACGCACGCCGGCGCCTGCTGCGCCTCTACGCCCGCTCCGTGCCGCTGACGGCGGCGGACGACGTGGTGGAGGAGGTGGTGTCCCGCACCGAGGGCGTGACCGCGTCCTTCGTCAAGGAGCTGGTCCGCCGGGCGGTGCTCGACGCGGCGCTGGCGCACGAAGACGCCGCGAGCGGAGGGGCCGCCGTCCGCGAGGTCAGCGGCCAGAACCTGCGCAACGCCCTGGACGACCTGCTGGACTCCACCCAGACCCTCACCCGAGCCCTGCTCGGCGTCCCCGTCGGTGAGGGGGCGCAGCCGCTGTCACCGGCGCGGGACGGCCTGGTGTCCGCCGTCGACGACGTCGTGACGGAGCAGGAGGAGCGCTCGCGGGCGGCCGGGCCCCGCCAGGACCCGCACTGACCCCACGTGATCATGGGCGTCGTGCGCAGGAGTGCGCACGACGCCCATGATCACGGACGGGGAGGTGGGTCAGAGGGCGAGGCGCGGGTAGTCGGTGTAGCCCTGCGCGCCGCCGCCGTAGAACGTGGAGCTGTCAGGCTCGTTCTCGTCGGCCCCCACGCGCCAGCGCTCCGCGAGGTCGGGGTTGGCGATGACGGGGCGGCCCACCGCCACGGCGTCGGCGACGCCGTCCGCCACCAGCTGCTGGGCGGTCTCGCGGGTGCTCGGCGCGCCGAAGCCGTTGTTGGCCACGAGCGGGGCGCCGACGCGGCGGCGCAGGTCCTGCACGAGGTGGCCGCCGAGGTCGGCGTGGAGCACGGACAGGTACGCCAGGTCGAGGTCGGCGATGCCGGTGGCGAGCGCCGCGTAGGTGGCGGCGACGTCGTCGGCGTCCTTCTCCCAGACGTCCTGGATGTTGTGGGCGGGGCTGATGCGCAGCCCCGTGCGGCCGGCGCCGACGGCCTCGGCCACGGCGCGGACGGTCTCCACCACGAAGCGTGCGCGGGCCTCCGGCGAGCCGCCGTACAGGTCGGTGCGGGTGTTGGAGGCGGGGGAGAGGAACTCGTGCAGCAGGTAGCCGTTGGCGCCGTGCACCTCCACGCCGTCCAGGCCGGCGGCCACGGCGCGCTTCGAGGCGGTCACGAACTGCTCGCGCACCTCCTCGATCTCGTCGAGGGTCAGCGCGTGGGGCGCCTGGTACGGCTGCTTGCCGTGGGGACCGTGCACCTCGCCGTCGATGGCGACCGCGCTGGGAGCCACGATCCGGTCGGTGCCGGTGATGTCGACGTGCGAGACGCGGCCGGCGTGCATGACCTGCATGACGATGGTGCCGCCGGCCTCGTGCACGGCCTCGGCGACGCGGCCCCAGGCGTCCTGCTGCTCGTCGGTGGTGATGCCCGGCTGACCGGGGTAGCCCTGGCCCTCCTTGGCGGGGTAGGTGCCCTCGGTGACGATCAGGCCGAGGCTCGCGCGCTGCGCGTACATCTCGGCCACCAGGTCACCCGGCACCCCGGCCTCGCCGGAGCGCAGGCGCGTCAGGGGCGCCATGACGATGCGGTTGGACAGCTTGAGGTCGCCGAACACGGCGGGGGTGAAGAGATCCACGGTGTGTGCCAACGACCGGCCGTGGGCGATGTGTTCCAACGTTCAACGACAGTGGCGATCGCCACAGATCGGCGTCGTCAGGTTTGGGGCCGGCCCGGCGGGGGAGGCCCGGCGGCCGTGGCCGCGGAGATCACCGCGGTGAGGGAGTCGCGCAGGGCCACGAGGTCGCCGACGTCCATCCCCAGTCGCGCCATCACCGCGCGCGGCACGGCCAGCGCCTCCTCGCGCAGTGCCGCCCCCCGCTCGGTGAGCTCGACGACGACGACGCGCTCGTCCCGCTCGTCGCGGGCCTTGGTGACCAGGCCCGTGCCGGCCAGGCGCTTGAGGAGCGGCGAGAGGGTGCCGGAGTCGAGCTGGAGCAGTCCGCCGAGCTCCTTCACGGTCAGGCGGCGGTGCTGCCAGAGCGCCAGCATCACCAGGTACTGCGGGTGGGTGAGGCCCAGCGGCTCCAGGACCGGCCGGTAGAGCGCGATGACGCTGCGCGCGGCCACCGCCAGCGCGAAGCAGACCTGCTGGTCGAGGGCGAGCAGGTCCGTCGGCTCCGTCGGGGCCGGCTGGGCACCGGGCGCGCTGGTCGTCACAGGGGCCAGCCTACCGACCAGTGGCGTACCATCTGGTTGTACACAACCGATCAGGTGGGGGAGTGGGCGACGTGTCGTTCCTGCGCAGGGTGTTCGGCCGGCTCGACCGCGCCGTCGGCTCCGTTGAGCAGAACCTGAAGGCCGTCTACGGAGGGGCCCAGGTGGACGAGCAGCAGGCGGGGACCCAGGCCGCCCGCGCCGAGCACCGCCTGACGGGTGTGCAGGGCCAGTTCGAGGTGCACCGGGACGCCACCGGCCGCACGTACCTCGTCTCCAAGCCGCCGTCGCGCGAGGGCGCAGGCGACGAGGAGTGACGAGGAGCGACGGCGCTCAGGGGGAGTCCGGCACCTCGAACTGCACCCTCACGATCTGCTCGCACAGCGGCGCGAAGAGCTCCCGGCGGATGCGGTTGTGCTCCTCGTCGACGTCGTAGGTGCGGTAGCTGGCCTCGTCCACCCAGTCGTTGGTGATGGCGAAGTCCCACGGCTGGTCGCGCAGGCGCAGGTCCGTCCCCACCCGGCACGCCAGCCGGCCAGCGGACTCGAGGGCCGCGACGGCGTCGAGCCCCGGTTGCACCTCCGCCAGGGCCACGCCCTCGCGGAGCTTGCCGACCACCACGTTGCGGATCACCGGGCCACGGTCGCACGCCGCGGCTCCTGCCGCCCCTGGTGGTCAGGTGCAGGCGACGCCGTCCCCGTCCCGGTCCAGCCGGGGGTTCCAGCCCGGGTCGCCGCTGTGCAGCGGGGTCGCCCCGGCGGCCTTCGCGGCGGAGCAGCTCCCGTACGGAGCGGTCGTCGCCGAGGCTGACGCCGTCGTCGTCGCCCCCGACGGCGCAGTCGACGGTCGCGGGCCGACCCCGCCGTCGTCGCGCGGCAGGTGCTCGCCCGGGCAGGTGCTCAGCACGTCGGCCATCGCGTCGTGCTCGGCCTGCGTGACCCAGACCCCGTACTTGACCTTCACCGCGATCTGCCGCGCCACGTACTGGCACCGGAAGCCCTTGTTGGGCGGCAGCCACGTGGCGGCGTCGCCGTCGCCCTTCGCCGCGTTCAGCGGCCCGTCCACGGCGAGCAGGTTCAGCGGGTCGTTGGCGAACTGCTCCCGCTTCTCCAGCGGCCACTGCTGCGCCCCGGTCTGCCACGCGTCGGACAGCGCCACGAGGTGGTCGATCTGCACCTCGGAGCTGCGCGGCCCGCGCTGGAACCGGATCTGCTTGGGCGTGTACGGGTCCACCAGCACCCCGCTGGAGACCTGGCAGGGATCGGTGCGGCTGTAGACGACGTCGGTCATGTCCCGCGCCAGCACGTCGTCCCGGGTGTCGCAGCCGTTCGCGTCGACGTCCTGCCACGCCTGCCCGAACTGCTCGCGCGAGTACCCGGTCTTCGGCGCCTTGCCCTTGACCGGCAGCGTCGCCAGCGCGGCCGCGGCGGAACCCGCGGGTGCCGGCTGCGTGCTGCGCTGCCCGGACCCGAGCAGGTCCGCGAGGCCGCCGAGGCCACCGGCGGAGCGGGCGATGAGCACGAGGAGCACGACGAGGACGACCGCGACGACGACGACGCCGACGCGCGACCGCACAGGACGGGTGGCCCCCCGGGGGGAAGTCCGGGACACGCGCCGAGCCTGTCACGCCAGCCCCTCCCCGCGCAGCGCCACCGCCGGCACCTGTGGACGGGCGAGGCCGTGCGCCTCGTCGTCGTCGTCGACCTGTGGACGCATGGCAGCACCTCTTGAACCATTCGTAGCATTAATGCTACGAATAGAGGCATGGGCAGGACCCCGCGCAGCAGTGAAGATGCGGTGCACGACCGCATCGCCGTGCTGCGGGCCGAGCGGCGCGCCAGCCGCAAGGAGCTCGCCGAGGCCGTCGGCGTGCACCCGCAGACGATCGGCTACCTCGAGCGGGGCGAGTACAGCCCGTCACTGGCCCTTGCCCTGCGCATCGCCCGGTTCTTCGACCTGCCCGTCGAGGCCGTGTTCAGCCTCGAGCCCCTGCCCCCGCTCAGCGCCGAGCTCTACGGAAGGACAGCCCGATGAACGCCGCGACCCGCTCCCGCTCCACCAGCCGCACGACCGGCCTGGCCGCCACCTTCGAGGACGAGCGCTACACCTGGACCCGCCGGCGCACCGTGCGCCGCGCGGCGGTCGGGGTGGAGGCCGCCGTCGTCGGGTTCCTCACCGGGGTCCCGCTCGTGGCCGCGCTCGGCGGAGCGGACGGCGCCGCCCCGGTGGTCTGCTGGGTGGCGGCGTGCCTGGTGTTCATCCCCGTGCACTCGGTGGTGAACCTCGGCGTCCGAGGGGTCTTCGACCGCCGCGAGACCACCCTCGACGAGGTGCAGCGCGCCATGCGCGACGCGGCGACCTCCGCGGTGAACCCGCTGCGGGTCGTCCTGGGGCTGCTCGCCGTGGTGGCCGCGGTGCTCGTGGCGCAGCACGGCGGCGGGACGGCCTCAGGGCTGGCCGTCGGCTTCGCCCTGTGGTTCGCGAGCTGGCTGCTCTCCACCTGGCACCTCGCCTGGACCCTCCCCGACGAGGAGGACTGACCACCCGCCGCGGTCACGAGGGGGTGGAGAGGACGACGACGGGCTGGCCGGCCCAGACGTCCTCCTCCTGGACCACCAGCCCGAGCCGCTGCGCCACCGCGAGCGAGCGCCCGTTCGTGGCGGCGACGAAGCAAGCCACGCGCTCCAGCCCGAACCGCGGTGCCGCCTCCAGCCACGCCCGGCCCGCCTCCGTGGCGTAGCCGTGGCCCCAGGCGCGGCGGGCCAGGCGCCACCCCACCTCCACGGACTCCGGGCGGCGGCGGTGCCGGCCGAGCCCGCAGAAGCCGAGGAACGCGCCGTCGCCCACGCGCTCCACGGCCGCCAGCCCGAACCCGTGCACCTCGAAGCAGGCGTCGGCGTACCGGGCGAGCCGGTCCGAGGCGGCGCGGTCCAGCGGACCGGAGCTGAAGTGCTCCATGACCTCGGGGTCGGCGTTCATCGCGGCGAACGGCTCCAGGTCCGCCTCTCGCCAGCGGCGCAGGAGCAGCCGCTCGGTCCTGAGCACCACCTCCGGCTCGCCGCGAGCCGCCCACCCGCCGAAGCGGTGGCCCGCTGCGAGCAGCGACGCCGGCACGGCCACCTGCTCGGGACGGGCGTGCACGCGGGCGCGCAGGTCCCCGACCGCGCGGGCCACCGTCGTCGTCGCCGTGTCGACGACGACGGCGGCGGGCTCGTCGGGATCGCGCCGCCACGCCGGCCGGCCGGTGACGTCCTCCCAGGTGGGGACGACCTGGCCGGGCAGGTCCGCGGTGCGCTCGCGCACCCGCCGCTCGTGCAGGGCGGGATCGGAGCAGACGACGTCCACCTCCAGCAGCGGCACCCCGACCTCGTCGGCGAGCGTCCGCCAGCCGTCGCGGGCGGCGCGCACGGGGTTCACCGCGTCGAGGACGGCGTGGCGGCCGCTGCGCAGCGCGTCCCCGGCCACGGCGTGCGCGAGGCGGTAGCCGGTGGCGTCGCCGTCCCCGTCCCGCACGCCCAGGGCGGCCTCGAAGGCGTCGACGCGCACGTGCGGGGCACCGAGGGAGCGGGCGAGCTCCCGCGCCAGCGTCGTCTTTCCGACCCCGGGCAGGCCGCTGAGCACCACGAGCACGCCCCCACCCTCTCACCGTGATCATGGACTTCCGGAGCAGGTGTTCCGGAAGTCCATGATCACGGTCGGAAAGTGCTTCGGAAGTCCATGATCACGGACGGGCGGGTGGGTCAGGAGGTGGGGAAGGCGCCCTTGAGGCTGCCGCCCACCACGGTCCAGCCGACCGTGCGCCGCTCGGCGACGATGCCGCCGTCGGTGACGAACGGGTCCTGGTCGACGGTCGCGTCGACCTCCGAGGCGGACGCGCCCTCGAAGACGAGCACCGCGCCGTCGGCGTCGGTGGGGCCCGAGACCAGCAGGCCCGGGAGCGTGCCGAGCCACTCCCGGTGCGTCGGGCGCAGCGCGTCGCGCCGTGCCGAGTCGGCTGTGTACGAGTACGTCACCACGAAGACGGCCATGCCTGCAGTCTCGCCCACCGCCCGGCAGCCCCTCCCCGCCCCCTCCCCGTGACGATCAAGGAAGTCGTCGTGGGAGGGGGGAGGTCAGGGGAGGCGGTGGACGAGGACCACGCTGTCCTCGAGGTGCCCGTGCTGGTCGCCGGGCCCGGCGGCCGGGCGTCCGGCGACCTCCGCGCGCACCACCTCCCACCCGTGGCCCCCGCCGGCGTCGAGGGCCAGGTCGGCCAGCACCTGCTGCGGCGTGGGCCAGCCGACCGCCTCGCGGTCCAGCTGCGACCACGGCGGCGGCTCGGCGTGGTCCACCACCAGCAGGTGCCCGCCGGGGGCCACCGCGGCGGCCGCGCGCCGCAAAACCTCCGCCCGCGGCCAGCCCACCGGCGCCTGGAGGAACTGGGCGTTGACCAGCTCGAACTCGCCCTCGGGGAACGTCCGCGTCAGGTCGTGCCGCTCGAGGACGACGTCGACGCCCCGCGCAGCCGCCAGGCCGCGCGCCTTCGCCACGGCGGCGTGAGCGACGTCCACCCCCGTCACCGCCCACCCGCGCTCCGCGAGCCAGATGACGTCGCCGCCCTCGCCGCAGCCCAGGTCGAGCGCGCGCCCCGCCGTCACACCGCGCGCCTCCAGGGCCGCCACGGCCTCGACGAGCCGGGCGTTGGCGTTGCCGCTCCACCGGGTGCCGTCGCCGCTGTACAGCTCCTCCCACCACGCCGGCAGGCCTTCGGCCGAGTCCGGCAGCGGCGGCATCTCGCGCGGCGGCCCCCCGTGCCCGTGGCCGTGGTCGTGCCCGTGGTCGTGCCCGTGCTGGTGGTCGCTCATCGTGCTGCTCCCTGCAGGAGGAGGGCGCCCGCGACGTCCTCGCGGGCCAGGTCCATCGTCATCGCCGCGCCGGCCTGCATCCCCGCCGCCGTCACCGCGGGCACCGTCGCCATCGGGGCGGAGGCGTTGCCCGCCGCCCACACCCCCGGGACGCTCGTCAGCCCGGTCGGGTCCGCCACCACGGCGCTCGTGGCCGCGACCACCCCCATGAGCTCCACGTCCGCGACCTCCACGCCCAGCGCCGCGGTCAGCGACGCGTCGACCCGCACCTGCGAGGCCGCCACCACCGCGCCGACCTCCAGCGCGCGGCCGGAGGCCAGCCGCACGCGCACGCCGCCGCCGTGGTCGACGTCGTCGTCGTCGACCGGCTCCAGGGCCACCACCTCGCCGGCCACGAACTCCACCCCCACCGCCTGCAGCTGCTGCCGCTGCGACTCCTCGACCTCCGGACCGGTGTGCGACAGCACCAGCACGCGGTCGCTGACCTGGCGCCACAGCGTCGCGGCGTGGGCGGTCATCGCGCCCGTCGACAGCACCGCCACCGACCGGCCGCGCACCTCCCACCCGTGGCAGAACGGGCAGTGCAGCACGCGGCTGCCCCACAGCTCGCGCAGTCCCGGCAGGTCCGGGAGGACGTCGGTGCCGCTGTGGGCCAGGAGCAGGCGGCGCGCCGTCGTCGCCCTCCCGTCCTCGAGGACGACGGCGAAGCGCAGCGGCTCCCCGTCCCCGCTGCTGCGCTGCAGCGACGTGACGCGGCCGTCGACCACGGTGCCGCCGTACCCCGCCAGCTCCGCACGGCCCGCGGCGACGAGCTCGAGCGGTGGCGTCCCCTCCCGTCCGAGCAGGTTGTGGACGCCGTCGGCGGGGGCGTTGCGCGGCTGGCCGGCGTCGACCACCAGCACCGAGCGCCGCATGCGCGCCAGCGCCACGGCGCCCGCCAGTCCGGCGGCACCACCGCCGACCACCACGGCGTCGTACTGCTCGTCCAGCTGCTGCGGCAGCGGTGCTGAGGTCATGTCCCGACCCTGAGGCCGGGGCGGCCGTTTCGGCAAGCGCTGTTGCCGGAACAGCAACGGCGGGTGCACGCTGGGCCCGTGGTGGACAGGGCGACCGACGGTTCCGGCGACGACCTCGACGGCGTCCTGGACGCCGTCGGTCCGCGGCTCAAGGCGCTGCGCCAGCAGCGCGGCGCCACGCTCGCGCAGCTGTCCGAGGCCACGGGAATCTCGGTGAGCACGCTCAGCCGGCTCGAGTCCGGGCAGCGCCGCCCCACCCTGGAGCTGCTGCTCCCGCTGGCGAAGGCGCACGCCGTGGCCCTGGACGAGCTGGTCGGTGCGCCCGCCACGGGTGACCCCCGCGTGCACCTGCGCCCGCAGCGCGCGCACGGGCGCACGGTGGTTCCGCTGACGCGGCAGCCGGGCGGGCTGCAGGCCTGGAAGATCGTCATGGCGCCCGAGCCGGACCGGACGCCCGAGGGGGACGGGCTCAAGGTCCACGAGGGCTGGGAGTGGTTCTACGTGCTGGCCGGGAAGGTCCGCCTGGTGCTGGGCGAGCACGACCTCGTGCTCCGCGAGGGCGAGGTCGCCGAGTTCGACACCCGCACGCCGCACTGGTTCCACAACCCCGGGCCCGGACCGGCGGAGCTGCTCAGCCTGTTCGGGCCCCAGGGGGAGCGGATGCACGTGCGGGCCCGCACCCGCCGCGACTGACGCGTCGAGCGAGGGGCGCCCCCGGCCACCGGAAGGCCTCGGCGGGCGCGACGCCCAGCCTCTCCTCGGGCCTGTCACCGCGGTCTCCCAGCACGTCTTCGCCAGCAGTTCACCGCCGTTCCCACTTCCGTCCACCTCCTCGTGCAGGGCCGCTCGAGCGCTGGACCGCGGGCCTCGCCAGGTGCAAGATCCCGACCGGCACCCCCCCCTTGCGGTGGACACGACCCCCCCAGGGGCGGGCGGCCGTCCGCCGGTGGACACGCCACCGGGACCCTCTCGCCGAACCACGAGGAGTGCATCGAGATGGTGGAGCTGAACCGTCGTCACCTGCTGCTGGGAGGCGTCGCCTCCGTCGCCGGCGCCGGAGCCTTGCCCCTGCTGAGCGCCGCGCCCGCGGCGGCCGACGCGCGCTGGGCCCAGGTGACCTTCAGCGGGGTCCCCGGGGGCGGTGATCTGGTGACGTTCTACGGGGCGTGGGGCGTCCTGGGCGCCACGTACGCCGAGGGCCGCACCATCGTCGACCAGGCCCGCATGGACGTGTCCGACTCCGGCGTCAAGTACTGGACCAAGAGCCCGCGCGAGGGCCGTGCGCTCCCGCAGCAGCCGATCGACACGAACGGGGGCATCTTCAGGGAGAACAACCCCTACGAGCACTACCGCATCAACGTCGCCGGCTTCGGCGTGGTCGCCTACGGCGATCCGCAGCAGCGGATCCGCCTGCAGGTCATCGGGGCGAACGGCCAGCGCCACGAGGCGGACTTCGCCCGCTGGAACAACCCCGGCAACGTGCAGTCCCTGCTCAACACCTTCGTCGACCAGACCAACACCCTCAACCTGCAGTACCAGAACTACCGCAACGGCGTCCGGCAGTACGTCGGAGGGTTCGCCCCGGCCGTGGTCACGGGCATCGGTGCGCTCATCGTCACCGGCGCCAACCCCCTGACGATCATCGGTCTCATCGCCGCGGCCGCCACCGGCGGCATCGCGGCGATCGGCAACATCGCCAACCTCCAGAACACCTACCTCACCACCTACAACCAGATGATCGAGACGTTCGAGCGCCTCTTCGCGGCCATCGACCTCGACGGGGCGGACGTCGCCAGGTACAACGTCGGCGGTGTCCGCTGGAACAACGTCAACCGCCAGCTGGTGTCCCGCCCCGAGTTCACGGTGATCTCCGTCCCCAACCCCTGACCGGTGCTCACGGGCGTCCCGTCACCCCCGGCGGCGGGACGCCCGTGACGCCTCCGCGCCGCCGGGGACGCCGAACCGGGCCACGCAGTGCCACACCTGCTTGAGGTGCTGCGCGTCCCAGCGGCCCAGGGCCGCCGCCCGCCCGACCGCGGCCGTGTCGAGCACGCCGTCCGCCGTCACCGCCGCCGCGACCTCCCGCGCCACGCGCACCACCTCGCGGCCCCGGTACGCCGCGCACTCGGCCCGCGCCGCCAGCTCGGCCGCACTCACGGCGCAGCCGGCGCCCCACACCAGCGCGGCGCCCGTCGTCGTCCTGACCTCCTCGGCAGCGGAGTGCACGGCTGTGCCGCGGAAGCAGGGGTCGAGCACCACCGCCTCGACGTCGCGGGCGAGCAGCAGCTGCCCGTGCACGTGCGCCTCCACGTAGTCGTCGAGGGCGTCGAACCTCCCCGCTGCCCGCGCCGCAGCCGCGGCGGTCAGCGCGGGAGCAGCGGCCGCCGTCCCCAGCGCCTCCGGGCCGAGAGCGCTGTCCGGGAAGGCCAGCGTCACCCGCTGCAGCACCTCCGGTCGCAGCCGCAGCTGGCAGGAGCCGAACCGCGGAGCCGGACCGCGCGGGTCCCCGCCCGGCAGGGCCAGGGCGCCGTAGACGGGCCGCAGGCGCGCGGGCGCGGCGTCGTAGGCGCCACCGAACAGCTCCGACTCCCACCGCCAGCGGTCACCCCCGGGACGGGCGGTGAGTCCGCCGGCGCTGGTCCCGGTCTCGAACTGCGAGCGGTACCGGCCGTCAGCGGCGACGGCGGCGAGCGCCGGCAGGCCGCTGGCCGAGACCACCCGGTCGGGGTGGAGGTGGACGACGACGACGGCGCCCGCGGGCAGCGGCGGCCCGCCTCCGGCGGCGTCCACGCGCGCGGCGACGTGCGAGACCGCCCGCTGCGACGCCTGCACCCGGCCATGGTCGCCGACCCCGCCCGGGTGGTGGCGACCACGCTCGCCCGGTCGCCGGCCTCGACCGCGACAGGTGGCGCCCAGGACGCGTGCCGCGGGCATCCAGGTGCTTCCCAGCGAACGCGGGTACTACCGTCCGCTGTGACCTCCGTGCAGCAGAAGCGGCGCTGGCTCCCGCGGGTGCGGTGGGACCTCCTCGACTGCGCGCTGCAGGGCCACCACACCGTCGGCCACGACGTCGCCCGGGTCCGCCCCGAGGACGCGCTGGTGCTCCGGGAGGACTCCGACGGCTTCCGCTGGCACCGCTGCCTGCGCTGCGACTCCTGGCTCCCGGCCGCCGCGCCCTCCGCCGCCGAGGCGACCAGGGAGGAGCTGCCGCCGCGCCAGCAGATCGAGCTGCCGCTGCGCGGCCGCGTCCTGCGCGACAAGTACGTCCTGCGGCTCATCGCCCTCGACCGCGTGGTGCACGTGCTGGGCCTGGGCGTCCTGGCCGCGGCCGTGCTCGTCTTCTCCGGCAAGCGCGCCACCCTCGACCGGTGGTGGACGTGGGGCCTGGACTTCGTGCAGCAGCACGGCGTGGTCATCGACACCGCGCACGGGTTCCTGGCCAAGGTCTCCGGCTGGTTCTCGGCGCCGTCGAGCCACCTGCTGGTCATCGGGCTCGGGCTGGTCGCCTACGCCGCGCTGGAGGCCACCGAGGCGGTGGGCCTGTGGCTGGCCAAGCGGTGGGCGGAGTACCTGACCTTCGTGGCCACGAGCCTGCTCATGATCCCCGAGGTCGCCGACCTGGCCAGCGGCGTCAGCGCGACGGGGCTCGTGCTCTTCGGCCTCAACCTCGCCGTGGTCGTCTACCTCCTCCTCGCCAAGCGCCTCTTCGGGCTGCGCGGCGGGGGGAAGGCCGAGGCGGCGGAGCGCGAGGCGGACGCCGGCTGGTCGGCCCTGGAGCGCACCGCGCCCCCGTCCGCCACCCAGCCGGTCTGACGCCCCGGTCTGACGCCCGGTCTGATGCCTCAGGCCAGGTCGTCGCGGGATCACTACCCTGGTCCCCCGTGAGCCCCAGCACCCCCGGCCCGGCCGGCGCCCCCGCGCGCGGCCTGGTCTCGGACACCCCCCTGGACGACCTCCCGCTGCGCGAGGACCTGCGCGGCCACGCGCCCTACGGCGCGCCGCAGCTCGAGGTCGCCGTGCGGCTCAACACCAACGAGAACAGCCACGACGTCCCCGCCGAGGTCGTCGAGGCCGTGGTCGCCGCGATCGCCGAGCAGGTCCCGCACCTCAACCGCTACCCCGACCGCGAGGCCGACGCCCTGCGCGACGCGCTCGCGGCGTTCCTGCGCGCCCAGCCCGCCTCGCACGGCGTGCCGCTGACCCGCGGGAACGTGTGGGCCGCGAACGGGTCCAACGAGGTGCTGCAGCAGCTGCTGCAGGCGTTCGGCGGTCCCGGGCGCACCGCGGTCGGCTTCACGCCGTCCTACTCGATGCACCCGATCATCACGCAGACCTCCGGCACCGCCTGGGTGGACGGCAAGCGCGGTGACGGGTTCTCCCTCGACCCGTTCGACGTGGCGCAGCAGGTCGGCGCGGTGGGGGAGCACGGCGCCGACGTCGTGTTCCTCACCAGCCCGAACAACCCGACCGGCACGGCGCTCCCGCTCGACGTGGTCGAGGCCGCGTACGAGGCGACCAGCGGCATCGTCATCGTCGACGAGGCGTACGCCGAGTTCGCCCGCCCGCTGGGCGCCGGCGGCACCCCCAGCGCCATCACGCTGCTGCCCGGCCGCCCGCGCCTGGTGGTGACGCGCACCATGAGCAAGGCGTTCGCCTTCGCCGGCACGCGCGTCGGCTACCTCGCCGCCGACCCCGCCGTGGTCGACGCGCTGCGCCTGGTGCGCCTGCCCTACCACCTGTCCTCCCTCACGCAGGCCGCGGCGACCGCCGCGCTGGCCCACGCCGACGCGCTGCTGGCGACGGTCGAGGACACCAAGGCCCAGCGCGACCGGCTGGTGGCGGCGATGCCCACCCTCGGGCTGGTCGCCCTGCCCAGCGACGCCAACTTCGTGCTGGTGGGCGGCTTCGAGGACGCCCCCGCCACCTGGAAGGCGCTGCTGGCGCACGGCGTGCTGGTGCGCGACGTCGGCATCCCCGGCCACCTGCGCATCACCGCGGGCACCGCCGCCGAGACCGACGCGGTGCTCGCCGCGCTGGCCGCGGTGGTCGTGGAGGAGGAGCGCGCGGCGCACCCCGAGGACCAGCAGGACGACGACGAGGAGCAGGCATGAGCGGGCAGCGCACGGCGCGCATCGAGCGGGCCACCAGCGAGTCGAGCATCTCCCTGGAGCTCGACCTCGACGGCACGGGCCGCACCGAGATCAGCACGGGCGTGGCGTTCTACGACCACATGCTCACCGCGCTCGGCAAGCACTCCCTCATCGACCTGCGCGTGCGGGCCACCGGTGACACCCACATCGACGCCCACCACGTGGTGGAGGACACCGCCATCGTCCTCGGGCAGGCGCTGCGCCAGGCCCTGGGCGACAAGCGCGGCATCGCGAGGTTCGGCGACGCGCTGGTGCCGCTCGACGAGGCGCTCGCGCAGGCCGTGGTCGACGTGTCCGGGCGCCCGTTCGTCGTCCACACCGGTGAGCCCGACGGCTACGAGCACGTGCTCATCGGCGGCGGGGGCGGCGGCGTGCCCTACGCCGGCAGCCTGACGCGGCACGTCTTCGAGTCCATCGCGCTGCACGCCCACGTGTGCCTGCACGTGCGGCTGCTCGCCGGCCGCGACCCCCACCACGTCGCCGAGGCGCAGTACAAGGCGCTGGCCCGTGCGCTGCGCGCGGCGGTGGCGCTCGACCCGCGCGTCGACGGCGTCCCGTCCACCAAGGGCGCGCTGTGAGCGCCGCATGAAGTACGAGTTCCCCGGGGCGGGCGGCGGGGAGCTGTTCGACCCGTCGCAGGGCGCCCGCCGCGCGGTGCTCGTGCTCCCGGTGCTCGACGCCGACCGGGCCGCCGACCTGTGCGCCATGAGCGGTGTGGCGGCGGAGTGCGCCCCCGTCTCCGGCGCGGGCGTCGTGGCCGTGCCCGCGGCGCGCGACGGCGTGCTGCCCGGCCTGGCCGGGGTGGACGCCGCGGAGCGGCTCAGCCGGATGCTCCGGGGCCTCGACGTCGTCCTGCTGCTCACCGAGGGGGAGCAGGGGCAGGAGGGCCAGGTCACCGCGCAGACGTGGCGCGGTGGCCAGCAGGTCCCCGACGGCCGGCCCGCGGGGCTGCTGCTGGCCACGTGGCCCGGTGACGTGCTGCGGCTGCTGCTCGGCAGCCTGGAGGCGGCCGACGTCTCCGGCGCCGCCACGAGCGTCGGCCGCAGCCGCTGGACGGCGGTGCGCGGCATGCTCCGCGCCCGCCGCCGGTGAACCGGCGCCAGCTCGCCCTCTTCGTGGCCGTCCTCGACCACGGCAGCCTCGGAGCCGCGGCCGCGGCCACCGGCCTGGCCCAGCCGTCGGTCGCGCAGGCCCTGGACGCCCTGGAGGCGCAGCTCGGCGCCGTCCTGGTGCACCGCTCGAGCACCGGCACCACCCCCACCGCCGCGGGCCGGGCGCTCGAGCCCCACGCCCGCCAGCTGCTCCGCGGCTCCGGTGACGCCGCCGAGGCGGTGCGCGCCGCCGTGCAGGAGCACGCGCCGCGCACCGGCGGCGTCCTCGACGTCGCTGTCGAGGCGGTCCTCGCGGCCGACGCCGCCAGCGAGCTGCTCGGCGCCCTCAGCGCGAGCCACCCCGGCGTGCGCGTGCAGGTGCACGTCGCCGAGCACGACGACCGGGTCCTCGAGGCGCTGCTGGAGGGCCGGGCGGAGGTGGCCGTCGCCTCGCTGCCGCTGGGGCGCACCACCCCGAGCCGGGCCGCACCCCGGCTGGTGGTGCTGCCGCTCGGCACGCAGGAGGTGCTGGTGGGTCTGCCGCCCGGCAGCGACGACGCGCCCGACCCGCTGCCCCTGGCGGCGCTGGACGGCCGCGACGTCATCGGGGTGACCGACCACAGCCGCCGGGAGCGGCTGGTGTCGCGGGCGCTGGAGGCCGCCGGGGCCCGCCCGCGGGTAGCCGTGGAGACCGCCCACCGCGAGTCGGTGGCCGCGCTGGTGCTCGCCGGCGCGGGGGCGGGCTTCCTCAGCGGGGAGCTCGCGCAGCGGGCGGCCGGCGAGGGCGTGGTGCTGCGCCGGACCGAGCCGGCGGTGACCGCCGGCCACGCGCTGGTGCACCTGCACCGGGAGCTGTCTCCCGCCGCGCAGGCGCTGGTCGAGGTCGCGCGGGGCTGCTCCCCGTGAGCGCCCCGCTGCTGTCGGACGAGCGCCAGGCCCGGGTGCTGCTCGCCGTGGTGGACCAGGGGTCCATCACGGGCGCGGCCGCGCTGCTGGGGATGGCGCAGCCGTCCCTGTCCCAGGCGGTGCGCGCGATGGAGGCGGCCGCCGGGTGCGCGCTGTTCGAGCGGACGCCCCGCGGCACCGCGCCCACGGCCGCGGGCCGGTCCCTCGTCGAGCCCGCCCAGCGGCTGCTGCGGGACCTGGACGCCGCGCGGCGGGCCGTCTCCGACGTCGTGGCCCTGCGCTCGGGGACGCTCGACGTCGTGGCCCACGCCGCGGTGGCCTCCCACCCCCTGGCGGGGGCGGTGGGGCTCTTCCGCGCCGCCCACCCCGGTGTGCTCGTCCGGGTGCGGGACGCCCGCGACGACGCGCAGCTGGTGGCCGACCTCGTCCGGGGGCGCGCGGAGGTGGCGGTGGTGCAGCTGCCGCTGCCGTGCGACCTGCCCGCGGAGGCGCTGGGGGAGCAGGAGGTGTGGGCCGTGCTGCCGCCCGGGTCCGGGGGAGCGGGCGAGCCGCTGGCGCGGGCGGACGTGGCGCGGCTACCGCTGGTGGCGCTGCAGAACGGGGCCTCGGCGCGGGCGGCGCTGCGCGCCGAGCTGGCCGAGACCGGCCTGCCCCGCGCGTCGGTGGTCACCCCGCAGCCGGCCACCGTGCTGCCCCTGGTGCTGGCGGGGGCGGGGGCCGCGCTCGTGGACCGGCGCCACGCGCAGCGGGCCGCGGCGCTCGGCGGCGTCGTGCGTCCGCTCGACCCCCCGCTGCTCCTGCCGTTCGGCGCCGTGCGGGCCCCCGGGGCGGTCTCCTCGGCCGCAGAGGCCCTCGTGGCGGCGCTGCGCGAGGTCTGCGGCCGCTCCGGTCGCCCCTAGTCCGCTCCCCGGGCGCCAGCGGAGGGTGTCAGCGGCCCTGCCAGCGGGGCGCCCGGCGCTCGGCGAACGCGCGCGCCCCCTCGGCGGCGTCGTCGGAGCGGAGCACGTGCGCCACCAGCGCGTCCTGCCGCGCGAAGGCCTCGGGCTCGGACAGGTCGGCGGTCTCGTCGAGCACCCGCTGGACCGCCGCCACGGCGAGCGGCGCCGCGGCGACCACCCGCTCGGCCAGCTCCAGCGCGGCGGCCAGCGCCCCGCCCGGCTCGGTGAGGCGGCTGACCAGGCCCAGCTGCTCGGCGCGCTCCGCGCCGAGCGTCGCGCCCGTGAGCAGCAGCTCCGCGGCCACGGCCCGGGGGATCCTGCGGGGCAGGCGCACCAGGCCGCCCTGGGGCGCCACGATGCCGCGGGTCACCTCCGGCAGGCCGAACCGCGCCTCGCGGGAGGCGACCACGAGGTCGCAGGCGAGCACCAGCTCCGTGCCGCCGCCCAGCGCCCACCCCTCCACGGCGGCCACCAGCGGCTTGCTGCGGCGCCGGCGGGTGAGGCCGGCGAAGCCGGTCGAGGGCAGCACGGGGGACTCACCGCGGGCGCGCGCCTTGAGGTCCATCCCGGCGCTGAAGACGCCGCCCGCTCCGGTGAGGACCCCCACGCGCAGCGCGTCGTCGTCCTCCAGCCGGGTCAGGGCCGCGTCCACGGACAGGGCCGTGGCCAGGTCGACCGCGTTGCGGGCCTGCGGGCGGTCCAGGACGACGACGAGGACGGCGCCGTGCACCTCCGTGCGCACCGGAGGGCCGTCCTGCAGCGCGCTCATCGACCGCTCCCCGGCACCGCGCCCTCCCGGGCGTGCAGGGCGGCGAGGCGGTCCGGGGTCCAGCCGAGCTCGGCGAGGACCTCGTCGGTGTGCTGCCCGAGGGCGGGGGAGTGGCGGCGCACGCCGGTGGTGGCGCCGGAGAAGCGGACCGGAGAGCCGATGAGGCGGTACGGGCCCTCGGTGGGGTGCTCGACCACGTCGAGCATGTGGCCGTCGGCCCAGTAGTCGTGCTCGCCGGCGTGGTCGAGGTCCATCACCGGGGCGAACGGGATGCTCCGCTCGGAGCACAGCCGGCGCCACTGCGCGGTCGTGTGCCGCCGCGAGTAGCGGGCCACCGCCGCGTAGAGGTCGCCGAGGTGGTGCTGCAGCGTTTGCGGCTCGAAGGCGTCCATCTCCTCCGGGTGCCCGACCAGCTCGAAGAAGTCGACGCAGTTCTTCCAGCTGTACGGGAGGATCGCGGCGAAGCCGTCAGCGGTCGGCAGCGCCGCGTGGCCCGGCTCCAGCGAGCGGGGGAAGCCCACCGGCCCGGTCTGCGGTTCGAACGCCCGCCCGCCCAGGTGCTCCACCAGGGTGAAGGCGAACATCGTGTCCGCCATCGGCACCTCCACGCGCTGCCCGCGCCCCGTGCGCTGGCGCGACAGCAGCGCCGCCAGCACCGAGTACACGATCGTCAGGCCGCAGATCTTGTCGGCCATGGCCGTGGGCGCGTACGACGGCTCGCCCGTGGTGCGGCGCATGAGGTCGACCATCCCCGAGGCGGCCTGCACCACCTCGTCGTAGGCGGCCGAGTCAGCGGCGGTCGAGTCGGAGCGGAAGCCCTGCGCGTTGCAGTAGACGAGCCGCGGGTTGACCTCGGCGAGGTCCTCGTGGGTGAGGTGCAGCCGCGCCAGCGCCCCGGGCCGCATGTTGGTCACCAGCACGTCGGCGGTGGCCACGAGGTCGAGCAGGGCGGCGCGGCCCTCGTCGCTCTTGAGGTCCAGCCGGACGCTGCGCTTGTTGCGGTTGAGGTTGAGCGCGATGGCGCCGGTGCTGTCGGGGTCCGAGGGATCGCGCCGTTGCAGGCGGCGCACGACGTCACCGGTGGGCGGCTCCACCTTGATGACGTCGGCGCCGAGGTCTCCCAGCACCTGGCACGCGTAGGGAGCCATGATCACGCTGGCGAGGTCGATGACGCGCACGCCGGCCAGCAGGGGCTCGCGCTCGTCGTCGTCGCTCTTCTGGGTGAGGTCGAGGGGGGCGGTGGTCACAGGGGGGTCCTCCTGGCAGAGGGGGCAGAGGGGGCGGGCGGGGCGGAGGCGGCTCAGACGAAGGCGCTGAGGCCGGTGGCCGCGCGCGCGGTGATGAGCGCGTTCATCTCGCGGGTGCCCTCGTAGGAGTAGAGGGCCTCGGCGTCCGCGAAGAACCGCGCGACGCCGTGCTCCAGCAGGATGCCGTTGCCGCCCAGCACCTCGCGGGCCCAGCCGACGGTCTCGCGCATGCGCGTGGTGCAGAACATCTTCGCCATCGCCGCCTGGGCCTCGCCCAGCTGGCCGGCGTCCTGCAGCTGGGCCATGCGCACGGCCAGCGCCTGGCAGGCGGTCACGTTGCCGAGCATGCGGGCGATGAGGTCCTGGATGAGCTGGAAGCTCGCGATGGGGCGGCCGAACTGCTCGCGCTCCACGGCGTAGGCCCGGGCGGCCTCGTAGGCGCCGAGCGCGCAGCCGGTCGCGCTCCAGGCGACGCTGCCGCGCGTCACCTTGAGCACCTCGGCGGTGTCGCGGAAGCTGTTGGCGCCCTGCAGCCGGTCGGCCTCGGGGACGCGCACGCCGTCCAGCACGAGGTGGGCGTTCTGCACGCCGCGCAGCGCGATCTTGCCCGGCAGCGCCTCCGCGGTGAACCCCGGCGTGCCCTTGGTCACCACGAAGCCCTTGACGCGGTCGTCAGCGACGTCGCGGGCCCACACCACCACCAGGTCGGCGAAGGTGCCGTTGCCGATCCACTTCTTCTCACCGTCCAGCACCCAGGTGTCGCCCTCGCGGCGCGCGGTGGTGGTGAGCCCGCCGGCGGTGCCGGAGCCGACCAGCGGCTCGGTGAGGCCGAACGCCCCGACCTTCTCCCACCGCACCATGTCCGGCAGCCAGCGGCGCTTCTGCTCCTCCGAGCCGCAGACCCGCACCGAGCCCATGGCCAGGCCGTTGTGCACCCCGAAGAACGTGGCGAACGACGGGTCCACCCGGGTCATCTCCATGGCGAGGACGCCGGAGAGCAGGGCGCTCCTCGGGGCCACCGACGGGTCGTCCTCGGGGGCACCGGTGATGCCGAGCTCGCGCATCTCGGGGATGAGCTCCACCGGCGTCTGCGCGCGCTCCCAGCGCTCGTCGGCGCCCGGCTGCACGCGCTCGCGCAGGAACGTCCTCACGCGGTCCACCACGGCCGCCTCCTCGGGGGAGAGCAGGTCGTGGATGCGGAAGAAGTCGCCCTCGACGGCGCCGCTGTCGATGCGCGTGCTGCTGGAGCTCACGGCTGGTCCTCCTCGGTGGGGCCGGTGTCTGCTGCTCTCCAGCACACCCCCGCCAGGGCCACGCGTCAAAGACAGATCTGCGGCCCCGGTCCCAGGCAGTGCCTATGGCTGCTGCTCGCTGGCTCGGCGGCAGCGAGCCGGCCCCGACCCCTACGCTCGCCCCATGGCCGCGGCGCGCGAGGGGCTGAAGCTGCCCCGGCTCACCCCCCGGCGCACGCCGCTGACGTCCATCGCGCTGCGCCTCGGCCTGGCGCTGCTCCTGCTGCTGGTCAACTGGGCCCTGGTGCTGGTCGAGGCGGACCAGTACACCGACAACGCCGACGGGCGCGTGTCCGTCATCGACGCGCTGTACTACACCACCGTCACGCTCTCGACCACCGGCTACGGCGACATCACGCCCGTCACCGAGCAGGCGCGGCTCGTCAACGCGCTCCTGGTCACGCCGATGCGGCTGATGTTCGTCATCATCCTGGTCGGCACCACGCTGTCCGCGCTCACCGAGCGGTCCCGCACCGAGATCCGCGTCCACCGCTGGAAGGCCCGCATGCGAGACCACGTCGTCGTCCTCGGCTACGGCACCAAGGGCCGCAACGCGGTGCGGGCGCTGCGGCTGCGCGACCACCCCGCAGACCGGATCGTCGTCGTCGAGGCCGACCCCGCCGCCGCCTCCCGCGCCAGCGCCGACGGCTACGCCGTGGTCATCGGCTCCGCCACGCACAAGTCGGTGCTCGTCGAGGCGCAGGTGGCGCGGGCCCGGACGGCCATCATCGCGCTCGACCGGGACGACACCGCCGTGCTCGCCGCGCTGACGCTGCGACGGGTGGCGCCGCACGTCACGGTGCTCGCGTCGTCGCGGGAGTCGGCCACCGCGGAGCTGCTGCGCGAGAGCGGGGCCACCTCGGTGGTGGTCTCCTCTGAGACCGCGGGGCGCCTCCTGGGCCTGGCCACCGACAGCCCCGACGCCGTGAGCGTGGTGGAGGACATGCTGTCGTTCGGGTCCGGGCTCGACCTCGACGAGCGCCCCGTGGAAGCGTCCGAGGTGGGGCGGCCGCCGCACGCGTGCGGCGTGCCCGTGGTCGGGGTGTGGCGGGGCGGGCGCATGCTGCGCTACTCCGACCCGTCGATCGGTGCGCTGCGCGCGGACGACCGGATCCTGTACGTCGCCTCCCGCGACGACCCGCCGCCCCTGACGCGCTGACCCCCCTCACCGCGACGATCAAGGAAGCTGCGTACGGGGGAGGGAGGCCAGCGGCGCCGCTCCGGGTGCGGGGTGATCGGCGGTGCAGTACTCAGGTGCGGTGGCCTCCTCGAAGCTCCTGACCGACGTCGCCCTCGGCCTGGCCGCGGGGTGGGTGGGCGAGAAGGTGAAGGCCGCCGCCGAGTCGTCCCTGCAGGAGTGGGGCGAGCGGAAGCTGCCGCCCGAGCCCGGCCAGAAGGAGCTCGACGGCGCAGACCCGGCCGACCACGGCGACCGCATGCCGCCGTCGCTGCTCTACCGCAAGCTCGTGGCCGCCCGGAAGGGGCAGGCCGCTGCCGACGCGATGGACGACGACGAGGTCGAGGCCGGTGCGCAGTGGTTCCACCGCGCCCTCGCCTACGGCTACCCGGTGTTCTACGCCGTCCTGACGCGCCGGGTGCCGCTGGCGCGCGCCGGAGGGGGAGCGGTGGGCGGCGCGGCGCTGTTCGCCGCCTTCCACGGCTCGGCGCTGCCCGCGCTCGGCGTGCAGGCCGCGCCGTCGGAGCTGCCGAGGGCGTGGTGGGTGTGGGAGGGCGGCTCGCACGTCGCCTACGGCGTGGCGGTGGACTTCGTCATCGACGTCCTGCGCCGCATCACCCGCTGACCGCGTCGCGCCCGGGGCGAGCTCCCCGGTGGGGAAGGTGAGTTCCGGTGGGCAGGCTGACGTCCGCTTCCGGCCCCGGAAGCGAACGTCAGCGTGCCCACCGGACGTCAGCCTGCCCACCGGACGTGCCGGGGCCGGGACTGCCGGACGCGTGGCCGGTGTTCTTCCTCAGGCAGGACCGTTCCACCGGATGCACCTGGAGGACACCGTGAAGGCACTGCTGGACGGCGTCGTCGTGGCCGAGGCCGACGACGACGCGATCGTGCGCATCGAGGGCAACGCCTACTTCCCGCCGAGCAGCGTGGTGGACGGGGCGCTGGAGAAGAGCCCCACGCCGTACACCTGCCCGTGGAAGGGCGTGGCGCAGTACTGGAACGTCACCGCCCACGGCGGCGCCACCGCCACCGACGGCGCGTGGAGCTACCCCGAGCCGTACCCGAGCTCCTTCGACCGGGTCGGCACCGACTACTCCGGCTACCTGGCCTTCGACAAGGCCCAGCTCACCGTCACCGCCTGACCCGACCTCGTCCCTCCCCGCACCCCCCTCGGAGGGTGCGGGGAGGAGGCGTCAGGACGACGGCGCGAGCGAGGCCTGCAGGGCGGGGGTGGCGTCCGCCAGGTCCCACCACAGCTGGTGGAGCTCGGCGTACCTCGACCCGGGCTCGGGCCGGCGCTCCCACGGCTTGTCGATGATGTAGTGGATGTTCTTCACCTCGGACGCGTCCCACACCTGCGGGTGCTGGTGCGGCAGCGTCTTGAGCGCGTTGTACACGTACGGCATCGGCTGCCAGCGACCGTCGAAGAACTCGTTGAGGAAGTCCTGCTCGGCGAACTGGTAGGCCGACAGGTCCGCCAGCCCGCGCAGCTGCGCGAGCATCGCGGCGTGGACGGCCTCATCGGGCTCGATGACGAGGAACCCGCCGTTGAAGTACTCCTCCACCCCGGGCTCGCGGACGTGGTCGCCGCCGCGGCAGTGCGTGTAGAAGCAGTTCTGGGGCACCCAGCTGGCCGGGTAGCTGGCGATCCGGTTGGGGTTGCAGCGGCACGCGTGGCACGCCGCGATCCCGCCGGCCGGCAGCTCCACGGAGAACAGCTCGTCCATCGGCCGCACCACGAGCATGTCGGCGTCCAGCACCACCAGGCGCGAGAACTCGGTCAGCCCCCAGGCGCCCAGCTTGGTCCACACCTCGGCGAACCGGGCGTTGGCGTAGTGCGCCTCCAGGGAGGAGTCCGGGCCCACGCGCGGCAGCTCGCGCACCAGGGCGCCGTCGTCGGCGAGCGCCTTGCGCGCGTCGTCGTCGACGTCCTCGGTGACCATCACCACGAGCGGGTGCTGGGAGCCGGAGCGGCGCAGGGACGCGTGCAGCGCCCGCACGCCCACGAGGTAGCTCGGCTGCGTGAGCAGCGTCGCCCACGCCGCCGGCCGCTCGAGCAGGGTCATGCGGCGACCTCTCGCGAGGCCGCCGACGCCGGGAAGAGGCGGTCGGTGAAGGCGTTGCTGAAGACGCGCTCGGGGTCCAGCGCCTCGCGGACGGCGAGGAAGTCGTCCCAGCGCGGGTACAGCGACGGCCAGTCGTACAGGGAGTCGTCGAAGTACTTGCCCCAGTGGGGGCGGCCGCCCTCGGCGGCGAGCAGCTTCTCGACCTCCACGAGGAAGTCGACGCCCTCCTCGGAGAGCGAGCCGTCCTCGGCGTAGTAGACGACGAAGCCGAAGTACAGCGTGTCGCCGCCCTCCGACGGGCTCAGCCAGGCCCGCGACCCGCCGGTGGCGCGCAGGATGATCGGGTAGTGCAGGTGCGGGCTGGTCTCGGCGTGCCAGGCGCGGATCTTCTCCACGACGGCGGGCGCGCGGTCCAGGGGCACCCCGATCTCCACGTTGATCTGCGGCGTCGCGATGCCGCGCATGAAGACCTGGTAGACGTCACCGGTCACGTCGGAGAAGTCCTTGAAGCGGGTCACCGTGCGGAACGGCTTGCCCTGCGCGTCGAGGATGCGGGTGTCGGCGCGCATGTGCGCCAGCGCCGCGTCGACGGCGCGGTTCATCGCGTCGCTGGTCTCGGTGCGCTCCACCAGCTGCCGCCCGCCGGCCTCCCAGGCGGCCAGCTCGGGCGCCGAGGCCCGCTGCGCGGTCCAGACGTGCACCTTCTCGTCGTCCGGGAACCACCACGCCTTGGCCATCTCGTGGCCGCGGTTCCAGACCAGCAGGTCGTCCTCGAGGGTCTCGGCGCCGGTGGCGCCCTTGACGCAGGAGTAGACGGCCACCGGCACCGTGCGCAGCGTCACCGCGGTGACCACGCCGAGGGTGCCCAGCCCCACCTGCAGCGCGCCGAACCACGGGTGGTCGGCGCCGAACTCCTCCACGGAGCCGTCCGCCATCACCAGGCGCAGCGACAGCAGCGCGTCACCGATGGAGGCCTGCTGCAGCCCCTGGCCGTGCGTGCCGGTGGCCAGCGCCCCGGCGAGGGTCTGCTCGGCGATGACGCCGGGGGACGACGGGAGCATGCGGCCCAGCGCGGCAAGGGCGTCGTAGACGTCCTGCAGCACGGTGCCGCCCGCGAAGGTGGCCCAGTCCTCCCCGTGGGCGAGCAGGCCGCGGTGGCCGCGCACGTCCAGGAGGACCTCCTCACCCGAGGAGCCTGCGGGCGCCAGCATGCGGCCGGAGGACATGCGGCTGCCCACCAGCCGCACCCGGCCGGGTCGGGAGGCGAGCAGGGAGCGGACCTCGAGCTCGGAGCTCGCCCGCACCAGGGCCGACGCGTCGGCCAGGGTGGAGTTGCGAGCCCAGTTCCACAGACGGCCGGCGTCGTCCTCGGACACGTCACGGCGGGGGTACGGACGCTCAGGAGCCATGGCTTGACCTCTCTTCGCGCGATCCACCGACCTCGCCCGTGTGGCGGGTCGTCCTGCGCGGGCAGGGGCGGGTGCTCGACGACGCTAACCGCGCCAGGCCCTGTTCGCCGACCGAAGGGGAAGTGGTCTGGGTCACACCCCACCAGCGCCTAGCCTGGGAGCGTGACCAGTGACACGGCCGCGACCAGCACGAACGCCACCACCGGCGGGACCCGGCGCCCCCGCGTCGTCGTCCTCGACTACGGCTTCGGCAACGTGCGCTCCGCCGTGCGGGCCCTCGAACGGGTGGGCGCGGACGTCGAGCTCACCGCCGACCGGCGCGCCGCGCAGGAGGCCGACGGCCTCGTGGTCCCCGGCGTCGGCGCCTTCGAGGCGTGCGTGCAGGGCATCAGGGGAGTGCGTGGTGACGAGGTGGTGGACCGGCGCCTGGCCGGCGGCCGCCCCGTGCTCGGCATCTGCGTGGGCCTGCAGGTGATGTTCGCCCGCGGCGTCGAGCACGGCGTCCAGAGCGAGGGGCTGGGGGAGTGGCCCGGCACCGTCGAGCGCCTGCCCGCCGCCGTGGTCCCGCACATGGGCTGGAACACCGTCGACGCGCCGCAGGGCTCGGTGCTCTTCGACGGCGTCGCCGACGAGCGCTTCTACTTCGTCCACTCCTACGGCGTGCAGCGCTGGGAGATGGACGACGACGTCCGGGAGGACGGAACGCTGCGCCGCCGCCGGCCGCTCGTCACGTGGGCCGAGCACGGCGCCCCCTTCGTGGCCGCCGTGGAGAACGGGCCGCTGTCGGCCACGCAGTTCCACCCGGAGAAGTCCGGCGACGCCGGCGCCCAGCTGCTGCGCAACTGGGTCACCTCCCTGCGATGAGCGCCGGCGCCTCCGGGACCAGCACGGCTGACCTGCTCCTGGTCGACGCCGACGTCGTCACCCTCGACCCGGCCCAGCCCCGCGCCCGCGCGGTCGCGGTCTCCCGCGGGGTGGTCGTGGACGTCGGCGGCGACGAGGTGGCGCGGCGCTGGCGCGGCGCCCGCACGGAGGTCGTCCCCCTCGGCGGCGCCGCGCTCACCCCCGGCTGGGTGGACGGCCACTCCCACCCCGTCGGCAGCCTCACGATGTCCGCGGGCGCCGACCTCACCGCCGTCCGCACGCTGGACCAGCTGCGCGAGCGCCTCGCGCAGCTGGCCCGCACGAGCACCGACGGCTGGGTGCAGGGCTGGGGCCTCGTGCCCGACGTCTTCCCCGGCGGGGTGCCGCGCGCCGACCTCGTCGACGACGCGCTCGGCGCGAGCGACGGCGACGGCGGCGCCCGCGCGTTCCTGCGGATGGCCGACGTCCACTCCGCGCTGGTGAGCACGTCGCTGCTGCGGGCCGCCGGCATCGACGGGCCCCGGCGCTTCCCCAGCGCCTCCGAGGTGGTCTGCGACCCCGACGGCACCCCCACGGGGTTCCTCCTGGAGTGGGACGCCATGGCGCTCGCGGAGCGGCTCGCTCCGGCGCTGCCGGACGCGCAGCTGCGCTCCCGGCTGCGCTCGCTGCTCGACGGCATGGCCGCGCAGGGCCTGGTGGGCGCCCAGGTCATGGACGGCGACGCCGCCTCGCTCGACCTGCTCGACCGGCTCGAGGGCGACGGTGACCTGCCCCTGCGGCTGCGCGTCGCCCCGTTCTGCATGCCCGGGGTCGACGACGACGCCCTCGCCCAGCTCGTCGCGTGGCAGGAGCGCACCGGGCGGCGCTGGCGGGTGGCGGGCGTCAAGCTCATGATCGACGGGACCATCGACGGCGGCACCGCCTGGCTGGACCACGCCGACGCGAACGGGGAGAGCACCGGCTCGTACTGGCGCGACCCGCAGGCCTACGCGCGGGCCGTGCGGGCCCTGGACGCCGCCGGGGTCCCCACCGTCACCCACGCCATCGGGGACGGCGGGGTGCGCTTCGTGCTGGACGTGCTCGAGCCGCTGGGCCCGCCGGGAGCTCCGGACGGTCCGCCCGGACGCCGGGCCGCGCACCGTCTCGAGCACCTCGAGACGCTCCCGGACGACCTCGTCACCCGCATCGGCCGCTCGGGCATCACGGCCTCGATGCAGCCGACGCACTGCTCGAACTTCGTGGCCGCCGACGGCAGTGACAACTGGTCGGTGCGCCTGGGCCCCGAGCGTGCGGGCCACGGCTGGCGCGTCCGCGACCTGCTGGAGTCCGGCGCGCTGGTGGTGCTCGGCTCTGACTGGCCCGTGGCCGACTTCGACGTGCGTTCGATCATGGCCGCCGCCCAGCTGCGCCGTCCCGTCGAGGACGACGACGCCGCGCCCGTCGGCCCCGACCAGGCCATCAGCGCCGCGGCGGCGCTGGCCGGGTTCACCCGCGCCCCGGCGCTGGCGGCGGGGGACGCGGCGCGCGGGGTCATCCGCGTGGGGGCCGCGGCGGACCTCACGGCCGTGGGGGCCGACCCGACCACCGCGCCGCCCGCCGACCTGGCGGCCGCGCCCGTGCTGCTGACCGTGGTCGGAGGAACCCCCGTGCACCGCGCCGTCTGACGGGAGCGCCCCACGCCCGGAAGTGTCGGAACCCCGCCCTGTGGTGTCGGAACTCTGCCCAGACGTGTCGGAACCGGGGCCGGGTTCCGACACGTCGAGACGGGGTTCCGACACCTCCTGACGCGGCGGGGCACCTGGTAGCCCGGAGCGTCCGGCGCCATCGCCCCTCCACCCCGCTCGACCGAGGGAGCTGCGCGCCACACCGGCTCCCCGAGAACGAGGCGGTGGTGGCGCTGAGGTGCTTGATCGTGGAGGAGGGGGGCCGCTGGCCGTCGGGCGTCTCTGCCACCACGCGTTACCGTCGGTCCGGTGATCAGCGCCCTCACCCGCCCTGCCGTGCTCGCCGTTGCCGTCCTGGCGCTGAGCGCCTGCAGCGGAGGGTCCGGCGGCCAGGCGGCACCGACCGCCGCCGGGCCGACCTCCAGCGCCACCTCCGCGCCGGCGCCCTTGGAGACCTCGTCGAGCACCGGCGCGGCGGGCACGCAGGACCAGGTGGTCGCCAAGTTCTGCTCCGACCGCGCTGAGCTGACCGACCTCGGCTCCCAGATCGAGGCGGGCGGTCTGCCGGCGGCGATCCAGCGGCTGCCGGAGTTCGTCCAGCGCATGGACGCCATCCAGCCGCCGGACGCCGTCAAGGCCGACTTCACCGAGTACCGCGCCGCGTGGGCCTCGATCAGCGACGCGCTGCGGGACGGGTCCCCGGAGGACCCCGCCCTGCAGGCGAAGGTGCAGGCGGCGGTCGCGGCCCACCCCGACGCGCAGGCCGTCGAGGACCGCCTGAAGACGTGGTCGGACGCCAACTGCCCGGCCGCCTCCACGTCGCCGTCCGCGGGCTGACCGAGCTGGTCAGCTCGCGGACGGCCCAGGTCAGCGCAGCTCAGAGGCCGGGGAAGGCCCCGTTGCGGAAGCTGTCCACGAACAGGCGGAAGTCGTCGCGGACCACCTCGGCGTAGCCGAGCGCGAACGCCACGGCGTCAGCCGCGAACAGCTCGTCGCCGCTGCGCCCCGCGTCGTCGTCCTCCCCGGCGGCGTCGAGGACGGCGACGACGGCCTCCTCCACCTGGAAGGGCACCTCCCCGCCGTCGCTGGAGGAGTCGGCTACGCAGTGCACCTTGGCGGTGGCCCGGCCGAGGTCGCGCAGCAGCGCGACGGCCTGGTCGGGCTCGTCGACGTCGTCCCAGTCGAGGTCAGCGGTGTACGGCGAGACCTCGCTGACCACGTAGCCGACGCCGTCGATCTGCGTGTGGCCGAGCCACGGGTCGGCGTGGGCCTGCAGCGCCCGCTGGCTGACAGCCGTGCGGTGGCCGTGGTCGGTGAAGAGCGCGGTCGACCCGCCCTCCGCCATCAGGCTGCCGACCACCCGTGACGGCGCGGCCACCACGCCCTGCTTCATCGACAGGAGCACGTCGTTCTCCATCGCCTGCGTGCGCCCCTCCAGCAGCAGGCTGTACGTGCGCAGGCCCGCGCTGCCGATCCCGATGCCGGAGCGGCCGACGACGTCCTTGACGTGGTACTCGATCCGCTCGCCGCGCTTGGCCTCCGGGATCGTCTCGAGGTACCTGTCGAAGGCCTCCAGCACGGTGGCGCGCTCGGCGTCGTCGAGGCGGCGGTGCAGCGCGGTGTCGCGGAAGCGCCGGTCGACCGTGGCCTCGGGCCCGGCGTCGGCGATCTCCGTCTCGGCGTCGAGCAGGTCGATCCGCCGGGAGGCGCGCGCCTCCTCCAGCGCGTCGTGGACGGGGCCGGTGGTGTTGTCGAGCCGCAGGGCGAAGGCCGAGTCGTCGTCGCGGGTGGCGAAGGCGCGCACCTGCGCGGTGTAGGCGCCGCAGTAGGCCTCCACCATCCGCTGGATGTCCGCGTCGGCGAACGCCTTGGCCACCCCGAGCAGCGCCACTGACGCCGCCATCCGCCACACGTCCCACGTGAACGGCGCGAGGTAGGCCTCGTCGAAGTCGTTGACGTCGAAGACCAGCTGGCCCTGGTCGTTCATGTACGTGCCGTAGTTCTCGGCGTGCAGGTCCCCCTGGATCCACACCCGGCTGGTGCGCTCGTCGGCCCACCGGTCCGTCCCCGCGACCTCCGGGGCGGCGACGTCGGCGTAGAACAGGCACGCGCTGCCGCGGTAGAAGGTCCACGGGCTGCCCGCCATCTTCCGGAACCGCTTGCGGAAGGCCACCGGGTCGCCCTCGATGAGCGGGGCGAAGGCGTCGAGGAGGACGGCGACGACGTGCTCGCGGCGCTCCTCCGGCTCGCGCCGGCGCACCGCGGCGACGACGGGGTGGTCCTGCTGCGAGGCGGTCTGGGGGGCGGGCGCGTCGCTGTCTCTGGACACGGCGCCCAGCCTGGTGGCGTCCGCCGCCGCCGACCACCCGACCAGCCCGGCCCGTGGACGGGCGGCACCCGCGGGGCTGGGAGGATGGCGCCCGTGAGCAGTGAGACCACCCTCCCCTCGAGCGCCGCCCGCCTGCAGCTGCTGCCCGCCGTGGACGTGGCCGACGGCCAGGCCGTCCGCCTGGTGCAGGGGGAGGCCGGCTCGGAGACCCACTACGGCGCTCCGCTCGACGCCGCGCTCGCCTGGCAGGAGGGCGGCGCGGAGTGGATCCACCTCGTCGACCTCGACGCCGCCTTCGGCCGCGGCTCCAACGCCGAGCTGCTCGCGTCCGTGGTCGGCGCGCTCGACGTGGACGTGGAGCTGTCCGGCGGCATCCGCGACGACGCCTCCCTCGAGCGCGCGCTGAGCACCGGCTGCCGCCGCGTGAACCTCGGCACCGCCGCCCTGGAGGACCCGGAGTGGACCGCCAGCGCCATCGCCCGCCACGGCGACCGCATCGCCGTGGGCCTGGACGTGCGCGGCACCACGCTGGCCGCGCGCGGCTGGACCAAGGACGGCGGCGACCTGTGGGAGGTGCTCGCCCGCCTCGACCGCGACGGCTGCTCCCGCTACGTGGTCACCGACGTCACCAAGGACGGCACGCTGCGCGGCCCGAACACCGAGCTGCTCGCCCAGGTGTGCGCCGCCACGGACGCCCCGGTCATCGCGTCGGGGGGCATCAGCTCCCTGGACGACCTGCGCGAGCTGCGCGCCCTCGTGGGTGACGGCGTGGAGGGCGCGATCGTCGGCAAGGCGCTGTACGCGGGGGCGTTCACGCTGCCCGAGGCGCTCGACGTCGCCGGCCGCCCCTGACCCGCCCCCCCGACCGTGATCATGGACCTCCGAAGCACTTTCAAGCCGTGATCATGGACCCCCACAAGCGGGAGGTGCCCCCAGGTAGCCACCTCCCCGGCCGTCACGGCGACGCCCACGGCGACTCCGCCGGCACCCCCTGGGCCGGGCGCACCCTCACCGACAGCCCGTTCGCGGGCGACGACGGCGCGGTGGCCCCCGCGGTCGCGTCCCTGCTCGACGCCGCCCGCGCCGAGGACACGCCGGTCGACGTGGCGGCGCTGGTGGCGGCCCTGCCGGGGGCCCGGCTGTTCGTGCCCGTCACCGCCGTCTCCGCCGGGACGGACGAGGCCACCGGGGGAGACCTGGGGGCCGACATGGCCATCCCCACGCTCCGCTCGCCCGACGGGCGCGACGCCCTGCCCGTCTTCACGTCCGTCGCGACGCTGACCGCCTGGAGCGCCACGGCCCGCCCGGTGCCCGTGGAGGCCCGCCGCGCCGCGGTCAGCGCCGTCCAGGAGGGCCAGCAGCTGCTCGTGCTCGACCCGGGCGTCACCGGGCCGGGCGGCTCCGTCGTCGTCCCCCGTCCTGCGCTGTGGGCGCTGGCCCAGGGCGAGGCGTGGACCCCCTCGCCCCGTGACCCCGAGGTCGCCGCCGCCGTCGCCCGGCTCGGCGACGGGCTCGACGGCGTCGTCGAGGTCACCGCCGAGCCCGGCGCCGGCGCGGCCGCCGGGCGGGAGCTGCGCGTGGTGGTGCACCTCGCGGCGGGGGCGGGCGAGCGCGCCGACGCGGCGCGCGGTGCCGTGGCGCAGCGGCTCGGGCAGCACGAGCTCCTCGCGCAGCGCGTGGACTCCGTGGAGCTGGTGGCGCGCGAGCTCCCTCGCGCGCTGCTGGTGGTGCGGCCCCGCGAGGGCGGGGTGCTGCGGCGCTGGTCGGTGCACCCGGTCGGCACCACCCCCGGGCGGCCGCCGAGGACGACGACGTCGCACCGCAGCGAGGCCGCGGCCCGCGCGGCGGCGGCGCAGTGGTGCGCGGAGGACGGCGGGCACGAGCCCGCTCCCGGGGGGACGGGCTGCCGGTGGTGCGGGGCCGGTCTGGCGGGCTGACGTGCGGGGCTGATCTCCGGGGTGCCGCGCGGCCCGTGCCCCCCTACCGTCGCGGGGGTGCTGACCACGACCGCTGACGAGTGGTGGGCGACCGGTGTCGGCTACTGCCTGGACGTCAAGCGCTTCACCGACTCCGACGGCGACGGGCGCGGCGACCTCGCGGGCCTCGGCAGCCACCTCGACCACCTCGTGGACCTCGGGGTGGACTTCCTGTGGCTGCAGCCGTTCTACGCCTCGCCGGAGGGGGACGACGGCTACGACGTCTCCGACTACTACAGCGTGGATGACGGCCTGGGCACGCTGGGGGAGTTCGTCGAGGTGGTGCGCGCCGCCCGCGAGCGGGGGATGCGCGTCATCGTGGACCTGGTGGTCAACCACACCAGCTCCGAGCACGCGTGGTTCCGCTCGGCGCGCTCCGACCCCGCCTCGCCGTACCGCGACTGGTACGTGTGGCGCGAGCAGCCGGACCCGGAGGACGACGACGCGGACATCATCTTCCCCGACGCCGAGGACTCCGTCTGGACGTTCGACGAGGCGGCGGGGATGTACTTCCGCCACCGCTTCTACCGCCACCAGCCGGACCTCAACACCTCCAACCCGGAGGTCCGCGACGAGATCCGCCGGATCATGGGGTTCTGGCTGCAGCTGGGCGTGGCGGGCTTCCGCGTGGACGCCGCGCCGTTCCTCGCCGAGACCGCCACCCGCGACGGTGACGCCGACGACGTCACCGACCCCCGCGACGGCCCTCGTGACGGCCCTCGTGACGGCCCTGGTGACGGCCCTGGTGACAGCACGGCCCTGGACGAGTCGCTGGCGATGCTCGACGTCATGCGCGCGTTCCTGTCCCGGCGCAGCGCCGAGGCGGTGATGCTCGGCGAGGTCAACCTGCCCCGCGACGAGGTCGCGCCGTTCTTCGGCGGCAGCGGCCAGCGGATGACGCTGTGCTTCGACTTCACGCTCAACCAGGCGCTGTACCTGGCCATGGCCCGCGGTGACGCCGCCCCGCTGCGCGCCGCGCTGGAGTCCCGCCCGGAGCTGAGCGAGGGCAAGAGCTGGGGCCTGTTCGTCCGCAACCACGACGAGCTGACCCTCGACCAGCTCGACGACGACGAGCGCGGCGAGGTCTTCGCGGCCTTCGGCCCCGACCCCGACGTCCAGCTCTTCGGGCGCGGGCTGCGGCTGCGCCTGCCGACGATGGTGGGCGGTGACCGCGACCGGGTGGAGCTCGCCTACTGCCTGACGTGGAGCGTCCCGGGCACGCCGGTCCTGTACTACGGGGAGGAGGTCGGCCAGCTGGAGGACCTGTCCCTGCCGGGACGGCTGTCCGTGCGCACGCCGATGGCCTGGGCGGCGGGCGACGCCGGCCCCGGCCCGGTGGTGGCCGACCAGGAGCGCGACCCCGGGTCGCTGCTGCACTTCTTCCGCCGGATGCTGCGCGCCTACCGCGGCCGCCCCGAGCTGGGGCGCGGTGACGTGCGGCTGGTGGACGTGGGGGAGCCGTCCGTGCTGGCGCACACGGTGACGTGGCGGGGCCGCACGGTGCTGGCGCTGCACTCCCTCTCCGCTGAGCCGGTCACCGTGACGGTGCCCGACGGGGTCGTGGCGCCCGGCGCGGAGCTGGTGGAGCTGCTGACCTCGACGCCGCGCACGGTGCCCGACGGCCCCTTCGAGGTGGAGCTGCCCCGCTACGGGAGGGCCTGGCTGGGCGACACGTGAGCACAACCCTGTTGACCTCGCTGTGATCATGGGCGGATGGCCACCAGCACCGACGACGTCGACGCCGACCGCACCTGGCTGACCGAGCACGGTGACCCCACCGCCACCGAGCGCGAGGTCCTGCGCACGGTCGTCGGTTCCGGCGTCCACGGCATCGCCCTCGCGGGCACCGACGACCACGACGAGATGGGCGTCTACCTCGAGCACCCGCGGGCGGTCCTCGGCGTCGGGCACGTCGACGGGCACTACGTGGCGCGGACGGTGCCGGAGGGCCACCGCAGCCACCACGGCGACGTCGACCTGGTCCTCTACTCCCTGCGCCGCTACCTGGCGCTGGTGCTGACGGGCAACCCCACCGCGCTGCTGCCGCTGTTCACCCCGGCCGCCGACGTCGTCCTGACCACCCCGCTGGGGGAGCGCCTGCGCGCCGAGGGCCCCGCACTGCTCAGCCAGCGCGCCGGTCACCGCTTCTCGGGCTACCTGCGCAGCCAGCGGGAGCGGATGCTCGGCGCAGCGTCCGGAGCACCGAACCGGCCTGAGCTCGTCGCAGCCCACGGCTACGACACCAAGTACGCGAGCCACGCCCTCCGGCTCGCCGTCCAGGGCGTCGAGGTCGTGCGTCACGGGCGGCTGACGCTGCCGATGCCCGAGCCCGAGCGCACGCTCGTGCTGGAGGTCAAGCGCGGCGAGCGCACGCAGGAGGAGGCGCTCGCGCTCATCGACGCCCGGGGGGCGGAGCTGGAGGAGCTGCTGGCCAGTGGTCGCTCGCCGCTGCCGGAGCACCCCGACCTCGACGCCGTCAGCGCCTGGTCCACCGCCGAGCACCTGCGGTACTGGGCCGAGCACGACCTGCTCGGCTGAGGTCGGGCAGGACGACGACGGCGACGTCGGCGGCGGCTCAGCGCCCGGTGCTGTCAGCGCTGCACCCACCACCGCTGCCACGGCGTCTCGACGGCGGACGGCCGGTAGTGCTCGCGCACCCACCCCACCGCCTCTGCCGGCGGCACCCCGTCGAGCACCGCCAGCACCGCGAGCGCCGTCCCGGTGCGTCCGTGGCCGCCGCCGCAGCAGACCTCCACGCGCTCCTCGGGTGCCCGTGACCAGGCCTCGCGCAGCGCGGCACGGGCGTCGGAGGGGACCAGCGGCAGCCCGAAGTCGGGCCAGCGCACCCACCGCACCGGCCACGGCTGCGGCGCCGGGCGCTCCCACGTGCACTGGAACGACACGTCCGGCTCCAGACCCGCCGGGGGAGCGCCGCGGCGCACACCGCGCCCCCGCACCCGCCGTCCCGAGGGAAGGACGACGACGTCGGGGGCGTCCAGCGGCCAGGCCGCGTGCCGGTCTCCCACCCGCTGATCCTCCCCCCGGGCCCCCACGATCAAGGAATCCGCAACCGCTCCGGTGTTCGTGGATTCCTTGATCGTCGCCGCGGCGGCGGCGGGGGCGGGGGCGCGGGAGACGTGAGGACGGGTCAGATCCAGCCGGCGGCCTGGGCCCGGCTCACGGCCTCGTGCCGGTTGGCCACCCCGAGCTTCTGCACCGCCGCCGAGAGGTAGTTGCGCACCGTCCCCGGGGACAGCGACGCGCGCACGGCGATCTCCTCCACGCTCGCCCCGCCGGCCGCCAGCTCCAGCACGTCGGCCTCGCGGGGGGTGAGCGGGGAGTCCCCGGCGGCGATGGCGTCAGCCGCCAGCTCCGGGTCCACGTGCCGTCCACCCGCGTGCACCGTCCGGATGACGGAGGCCAGCACCGCCGCCGACGTCGTCTTGGGCAGGAACCCGCGCACCCCCGTGGCCAGCGCCCGCTTGAGGTGACCGGGCCGCCCGTGACCGGTGACGATGACCACGCCGCACCCCGGCACCGCGTCCCTCAGCGCCGCCGCCACCTCGATGCCGTCCAGGCCGGGCATCTGCAGGTCGAGGACGGCGACGTCGGGCTCCACCGCCCGCGCCACGGCCACGGCCTCCGGCCCGGACGCCGCCTGGCCGACCACCTCGACGTCGTCCTCGAGGTCGACGAGAGTGGCGAGGGCGGTGCGGATGAGCTGCTCGTCGTCGGCGAGCAGCACCCGGATGGACGGCGGGGTCACGCGTGCGCCTCCTGCTCCTGGGGTCGGGTGCGGGGTCCGGTGGAGGGGCCGGTCCGGGCGTCGGCCGGCGTGGTGGCGGTCAGCACCACCCGGCTGCGCTCGCGGCGGACGTCGAGCGACCCGCCGCGCGCCTCCAGCCTCTCGCGGAGCCCGGACAGCCCCGCACCGGGGCGCAGGCTCCCGCTGCCGGAGCCGTCGCGCGCGCCGTCGGACGCGCCGTCGGACGCGCCGTCGCCGTCGTCGTTGCGGACCACGAGCACCGCCGCACCGCCGACCACCGCCAGCGACACCGCGCAGCTGCGGGCGTGCCCGTGCCGCACCACGTTGGTGACCGCCTCCCGCAGCGCCCACGCCAGGGCCTCCTGCGCGGGGGCGGGCAGGGCCGTGGCGACCGCCTCGTCGACGCGCACCTCGCACGCCACCTCCGCGGAGGCGAGCAGCGCCCGGGCGCCGGCCAGCTCGGTGAGCAGGTCGGCGCGCCGGTGGCCCCGGACGACGGCGCGGACCTCGGCCAGCGACGCCTGGGCCAGCTCGCGCACGGCCATCGCCTCCGCCACGGCCTCGGGGCGGCCCCGCTCGGCGAGGCGCGCCACCACCTCGCTCTTGAGGGCGATGGCCGACAGGTCCCGGCCGACCACGTCGTGCAGGTCGCGGGCGAACCTCAGGCGCTCCTCCGCCACGGCGAGCCGGGCGCGGTCGCCCTGGGCGTCCGCGAGCTGGCGGACCACGTCGAGCAGCCACACGGACAGCCGCAGCGTCACCACGATGAAGCCCGACGCCACGACCGTCACCACCCCGACCCCGGCCCCCGTGGCGCTGTCCTGGCCCGAGAGCACCGCGGAGAGGAGGACGGCGGCGCCCGCTCCCAGCGGTACGAGCCACCCGACCCGGCGGTGCACCACGGCGACCGCGGCGGGGGAGAACATCACGGTGTAGAGCACGACGGCCTGCCGGGGCGAGCCCGCCAGCGACTCGCCGGCCCGGACCGCGGCGGCCAGCGCGAGGAGCCCGGCGGTGGTGGAGGCCAGCGCGACGAGCCCCGGGCGGCGCTGCCCCGCGCGCCGCGGGTCCAGGCCGGCGCGCAGGACGACGAACGCGGCCACCCCCTGCGCGGCGGAGACGACGACGACCAGCGCCAGCAGCGGCCCCGGCACCGCCCCGCGGGCCACGAGGAGCAGGAGCACGGGGGAGATCGCGCCGAGCCAGTAGAGGATCTGCGCGGTGTAGACCTCCACCCGCTGCACCTGGTCCAGCGAGTCCCACCAGGCGCGCGGGGAGCGCCACCACCGCGGCCGGCCGTCGTGGGCCGTCCGCGGTGGTGGCGCTGCGCTGTGCGTGCTGCTCATCAGCCGCGAGGCTCCCAGCGCCACAGGCGGCGCGCCAGCCACGCGGAGACGGCGGTCCACGCCAGGAGCAGCAGCAGGTCGACCAGCACCGCCGGGAGCGCGCCGCCCACGAGCGGAGCGGTCACGAGCCCCTCGCCGACCCCGCCGGTGCGGGCGAGGAGGTCCACGGCGCTGGTGAAGGGCAGCAGGAGCAGCACCTGGCGGGCGGCCTCGGGCATCCCGGGCACGGTGAGGAGGTTCCCGGCGACCGAGATGACGAACAGCAGCGGCACCGCGGCCCAGTTGGCCTTCTCGGCGTTCCCCGCCATCCCGGCCACCGCCACGCCCGCCGCCACCAGGCCCACGGAGGCGAGCAGCACCCCGGCCGCCCACGGCAGCCAGCCCAGCGCGTCGGGCAGCGGACCACCGCGGCCGACGACGACGGCCAGCACCGCGAGCGCCTCGACCACGCCGACCACCACCAGCGGCAGGTAGACGCCGGCCACCAGCTCGCGGCTGCTGAGCTCGGAGGTCCGCAGGCGCTTGAGCACCTGGGCCTCGCGGCGGTTGACGGTGAGCATCACGGCGGCCAGGTGCGTGGTGACGGCCATGACCACCAGCACGCCCATGCCGGTGAGCGCCGCCAGCGCCGCCGGGGAGCTGCCCGGGGAGACCGAGACCAGGAAGAGGATCGCGAGCGGGCCGCAGAGCAGGGTCAGCAGCGTGGTGCGCTGCCGGACCAGCATCTGCGTCTCGAAGCGGGCCAGCCGCAGGACGCGTTGCGTCGGCGTCACGGCCCGGCGCTGGCGGGCGGGCGCCGCCGCGGTCGCCGTCGTCGTCGTCGTGCTCGTGGTGCTCATCGGGAGGCCTCCTGCTCGGGGGTGGAGCGGACGACGGAGTGGAAGACCTCGTCGAGGGAGGCCGGGGTGGCGCGGAGCCGGTGCAGCTCGGTGCCGGTGCGCTGGGCGTCGAGGAGCAGCGCGAGCAGGTCGGCCTGGAGGTCGTGGGTGCGGACGTCGAGCGGCTCGTCCGGCCTGCCGCCCGCGCGGCGGACCGCCGTGATGCGCGCCGGTCGCTGGTCGAGCACCTCGGCGAGCGTGCCCCGCACCGCGATGCGGCCGCGGTGCATGATCGCGACCCGGTCGGCCAGCTGCTCGGCCTCCTCGAGGTGGTGGGTGGTCATGAGCACCGTGGTGCCGCCGTCGCGCAGCTCCCGGACCAGTCCCCAGAGCGTGGCGCGCGACTCCGGGTCCAGGCCCGCGGTCGGCTCGTCGAGCACGATGAGGTCCGGGGCTCCCCACACGGCGAGCGCCAGGTCGAGCCGTCGCCGCTCGCCGCCGGAGAGGTCCTTGACCAGCACCGCGCGGCGGTGGGCCAGCCCGACGCGCTCGAGCACGGCGTCGACGTCGTCGACGCGGCTGCTCAGCGACGCCCACAGGCGCAGCGCGGTGACGGGCGTCGCCTCGGGCACGAAGCCCGCCTCCTGCACCATGACGCCGGAGGCGGCGCGCAGGCGGCGGGTGGAGACCGCCGGGTCGTCGCCCAGCACGTCGACGGTGCCGGCGGCGCGCGGGCGGAACCCCTGCAGCGCCTCCAGCGTGGAGGTCTTGCCGGCGCCGTTGGTGCCGAGCAGGGCGAACACCTCTCCGCGGCGGACGTCGAGGTCCACGCCGTCCACGGCGCGGAAGGAGCCGTAGGCGACGACGAGCCCGCGGACGTCGACGACGAGGTCGCCGGCGCCGGCAGCGGTCTGCGCCCCGGTGGTGGCTGCTGTCGTGGTCATGGCTCCACGCTCCCGCCGCGGGAGCGCCCCCGGCAGTGCGCGCGCTCACCGGTCCAGGTGCGTCCCTCACGGCCCGGCCCCTGACATCCGTCACACCCCGCCGCGACGACCACGCAGCTGCGCGCCACCTCGCGGCGGGGGACCTGCGCTGCCACCGTGGAGCGGTGATGCTCCTGCGCCCGGCGCCCCCGATCACCCGGGAGCGGACGACGACGGCGGCCCCCGCCGTCGTCCACGACCTCCTCGTCGACGTGGCGTCCTGGCCGCTGTGGTCGCCGCACGTGGTCCGGAACGACCCGGCCTCCGGCCGCGTGCACCCCGGCTGGCGCGGCCGCGTGAAGCCGTGGTTCGGGCCCGCCACCACCATGGAGGTGACCGAGGTGCTGCCCGGCGGCGGCATGCGCTGGCGCACCCGGGCGCTCGGGCACGAGCTGCGGTACGCCCAGCTGGTCAGCGCTGCTCCCGGGAGCGGCAGCCGCGTGGTCTTCACCGCCACCGTCCACGGACCGCTGGGCCCGCTGGTGCAGCGCCTCGCCGCACCGCTGTCCGGCTACGGCCAGCAGCGCCGCCTCGAGCGCCTGGTGCTGCTCGCGGAGCGCACCGCAGCCTGACCGCCCGCACGCCGGCCGACCGTGGACGCTGTGCTCCGGTCTGGCGCCCCAGACCGGAGCACAGCGTCCACGGTCGCCGCCGCGATCGGCCGTCGTGACCTCCTGACGCACGAGGGCCCCCGCCGGCATCGGCGGGGGCCCTCGTCAGGTGGAGCGGGTGCGTCAGGCGTCGAGGTCCTTGGCGACCAGGTCCGCCACGGTCTTCATGGCGGCCTCGTCGTCGGACTCGACGGTGACCTGGTCGCCCTTGGCGGCGCCGAGGGTCATGATCAGCAGGGCCGAGCCGGCGTCGACGGGCTCCTGGCCGTCCACGGTCAGGGTCACCTCGGCGCCGGTGTCCGTCGCCGCCTGGGCGATGACGGCGGCGGGACGGGCGTGCAGGCCGACGGCGGAGCCGACGGTCACGGTGGTGCTGGGCACGGTGCTCTCCTTCTTCAGGGGGTCGCGGGGTCCGGGGAGGAGTCGATCAGAGCCGCGGTCAGGCCGCGACCGGGCGCTTGGCGGTGCTCTTCAGGACGGTCACCAGGACGCCCGAGATGATCGTGCCGACGATGAGCGCCAGGAAGAAGCTCCAGATCGGGTTCATCGCGAAGAAGACGAAGGCGCCGCCGTGGGGCGCGCGCAGCTGCGTCCCGAACGCCATGGTGAGAGCGCCGGTGACCGCACCGCCAACCATGGAGGCCGGGATGACGCGCACGGGGTCGGCCGCGGCGAACGGGATCGCGCCCTCGGAGATGAAGGAGAGTCCGAGCAGCCAGGCCGCCTTGCCGTTCTCCTTCTCGGCGGCCGAGTACAGCTTCGGCCGGACGGCGGTGGACAGCGCCATGGCCAGCGGCGGGACCATGCCCGCAGCCATCACGGCCGCCATGACCTGGAACGAGGCCGGGGTCTGCGCCGCCAGGCCGGCGGTGGCGAAGGCGTACGCGGCCTTGTTGACCGGGCCACCCAGGTCGAAGCACATCATCAGGCCGAGGATGACGCCGAGGATGATCGCGGAGCTGCCCGAGAGGCCGTTCAGCCAGTCGGTCAGGCCGGTGGTGGCAGCGGCGAGCGGACGACCCAGCACGAGGAACATCAGGCCACCGGCCACGATCGACGCGACGAGCGGGATGATCATGACGGGCATGAGGCCGCGCAGCCAGCGAGGCACGTCCCTCTTGCTGATCCAGTAGGCCACGAGGCCGGCCAGGACACCGCCGACGATGCCGCCGAGGAAGCCCGCGCCGGCGAAGACCGCCACGGCCCCAGCGGTGAAGCCGGGGGCGATGCCCGGCCGGTCCGCGATGCCGAAGGCGATGTAGCCCGCCAGCGCCGGCACGAGGAAGCTGAAGGCGAGGGCACCGATCTTGAACAGCACGGCACCCAGGTAGACCGCGAGCGCGCTGTTGGACAAGTCGACGAGCGTCGGGTCGGACGCCTTGAGGGCGGCGACGTCGGGGAGGTTCCACAGGGAGTTCTGCACCACGACGTCGTCGGCGACCTTGGTGATGATGTAGCCGCCGAAGAGGAAGCCGAGGGCGATGAGCAGGCCGCCGGCCGCCACGAACGGGATCATGTAGCTGACGCCGGTCAGCAGCACCTGGCGCACCTTCACCCAGAACGACACGTCGCCCTGCCCGGTCTGCGCGGTCGCAGCACCAGCGGCGGCGCCACCGCCGGCCACGCGGGCCGCCGAGGGGTCGGTCGAGGCCTTGAGCGCCTCGGCGACCATGACGTCGGGCTCGTTGATCGCGCGCTTCACGCCGGAGGCGACGACGGGCTTGCCCGCGAAGCGCTCGCGGCCCTTGACCGGCACGTCGGTGGCGAAGATCACCGCGTCGGCGCTGGCGATGAGCGAGGCCGGCAGCGGCGTGGTGGCGCCGGAGCCCTGCGTCTCCACCTTCAGCGTGATGCCGGCGCGCTCGGCCGCTGCCACGAGGGAGTCGGCGGCCATGTAGGTGTGGGCGATGCCGGTCGGGCACGCGGTGACCGCCACCACGACCTTCCCCGTCGCGGCGGGAGCGCTCGCGGCAGCGGCCCCGGCGCCCGCGGCGGCCGTCGTCGTCGTCGCGGCAGCGGCCGCGGTCGGCTTGGCGGCCGGCTTCGGGGTGACGACCTCGGAGACGAGGTCCACGACCTCCTGCTCGCTCGTCGCCTCGCGCAGCGCGGTGGTGAACGCCGGCTTGACCAGCGCGCGGGCCAGGGCGGTGAGCAGCTTGAGGTGCTCCTGGCCGCCGGAGGCGGGGGCGGCGATGAGGAAGGCCAGGTCGGCCCCGCCGTCGGGGGCGCCGAAGTCGACCTTGGGCGCCAGGCGCGCGAACGCCAGCGTCGCCGTCGACACGGCCTCGGAGCGGCAGTGGGGGATGGCGATGCCGCCGGGCAGCCCGGTGGCGGACTGGGCCTCGCGGGCCATGGCGTCGCGCTGGAGGCCCTCGGCGCTGGTGGCGCGTCCGGTGGCGGCGACGGTCGCGGCCAGGGCCGCGATGACGTCCTCCTTGCGGGAGCCGAGGTCGGCGTCGAGGCGCACGAGCTGCGGCGTGATCAGCTGCGCCGGCGCTGTGGTGTCGGTGGACATGCGGTCCGGTCCTCCTGGTCTGGCCGACGGCGTCGGCGGTCCGTGCTGGGGGGAGATCTGGGTGCTGCGGGGAGATCTGGGTGCTGCTGGGGAAGGGCTCAGAGGCGCCGGGTGGTGACCCGGTCGCGCTGCACGTGCTCGGGCCCGGGCAGGGTCGAGCCGGGCAGCTGCACGGCGGCGGTGCCGTGGGCGACGGCGACGGCGAGGCGCTCGGCCTCGTCGGCGCCGTCCAGCTCGGCCAGCAGGTAGCCGGCGAGGGTGGAGTCACCGGCACCGACGGTGCTCACCGGCGTCACGGGCTCGTGCACGGCGTGCCAGGCGCCGTCGGCGGTGACGAGCAGTGCGCCCGCCCCGCCGAGGGTCACCAGGACCGCCTCGACACCGCGGTCGACCAGCGTCGACGCCGCCTTGGCGGCGGCCACGGGGTCGGCCTCCAGCTCGGCCCCGGCCGCGCCGCCGCGGCCGGGTGCTGCCAGGCCGGTGAGCTCGGCCAGCTCCTCGGCGTTCGGCTTGAGCAGGTGCGGGAGGGCCGCCGGGCGACCCGAGGACGACGACGCCGCGTCCGGCCCGGCGGTCGCCAGCAGCGCCGCGCCGGAGGTGTCCACCGCCACGCGCGCGCCGGTGGGGCGCAGCCGGGCCACGAGCTGGCCGTACCAGTCGTCGTCGACACCGGGGGGCAGGGAGCCGGACAGCGCCACCCAGCGGGCGCCGGCGGCCTCGCGGCGCAGCGCCTCGACCAGGCCGGCGCGCGCGGCGGCGTCCAGCGGGGCGCCGGGGGCGTTGACCTTGGTGGTGGTGCCGTCGGGCTCGGCGAGGGTGAGGTTGACCCGCGCGTGCGCCGCGATGGGCACCGCGCGGTGCACGAGGTGCAGCTCGCGCAGCGCCAGCAGCAGCGGGTCGTCGGGGTGGCCGGGCAGGACGGCGACGGCGGTGCGCCCGCCGTCGGAGACCACGCGGGCCACGTTGACGCCCTTGCCACCGGGCTGGTCGACGGCGGCGGCCGAGCGCAGCACGGCGCCGCGCTCGAGCGGGCCCGCCAGCGAGACCAGGCGGTCCAGGCTGGGGTTGGCGGTCAGGGTGACGATCACGCGACCAGCACCTCCACTCCACGGGCTTCGAGGGACTTGAGCTCGCGCCGGGGGGCGCTCGCGTCGGTGATGAGGACGTCCACCTGGTCCAGCCCGGCGAAGCGCACGAGGTGCTCCTGCCCGAGCTTGGAGGCGTCCGCGAGGACCACCACCCGGCGGCCGGCGGCGACGAGCGCGCGCTTGAGGGCCGCCTCGTCGTGGTCGGGGGTGGTGAGGCCGTGGTCGGCGGAGATGCCGTTGGTGCCCACGAAGGCGGTGTCGACGCGCAGCGCGCCGAGCTGCGCCAGCGCGTCGGGGCCCACGGCGGCGTGGGTGGTGCCGCGCACGCGGCCGCCCACGAGGTGGAGGTCGATGCGGCCGGCGCCGGCCAGCTGGGCGGCCACCGGCACGGCGCTGGTCACCACCAGCAGGGGGGAGTCCACCGGCAGCAGCCGGGCCAGGCGGACCGTCGTCGTCCCGGCGTCCAGGGCGATGGAGCCGCCGGAGGGGACGAGGTCGAGCGCGGCGCGGGCGATCCGGTCCTTGGCGTCGGCGCGCTCGACGTCGCGGTCGGCCACCGCGCGCTCCACCACGGTCAGGGACGTGGTGGGCACGGCGCCTCCGTGCACGCGGCGCAGCAGGCCGGCCTTCTCGAGGGCGGCGAGGTCGCGGCGGACGGTCTCGGTGGTGACGCCGAACTGGGCGGCGACGTCGGTGACGGCGACGCGGCCGTGCTGGCGGACCAGCCCGGCGATCGCCTCGTGGCGCTCTGTCGCGTACAACGGCGCACTCCCTCGTGCCTGCGTGTGGGACCCCCGCCGTGACGCGGTGGGGGAGCTGCGTCCCGAGCCCGCTGCGATGTGGGCTTGTGTGGGAAACAACTTTGTGATGTGTGGTTCTACGCCCGTTCATGTTGTTGTGTCAAGGGGTGGGTTCAGTGCACGCTGGTCCCGGACACCACCCCTCAGCCCGCCTCCGCGGCGGGTCCCGCTCCAGCGCAGGAGTCACGATGAGCAGCGTCGCCACCCCTCCGTCCGCCTCCACCGGCCTGTCCGCGGGCACCGGCCCGGAGGGCCGCTCCCTGGTCGGCATCCCGGTCGTGCCCGGCGTGGGTGCCGGGCCGGTGGTGCGCCCGGCCGACCGGCCGCGCCTGCCGGAGGTCACCGGCGAGGCGTCCGTGGCCGAGGAGGCCCGCGCCGGTGAGGTCGAGCGCTTCCAAGCCGCCGCCGGCGTCGTCGCCGAGCGCCTGGAGGGGCGCGCAGCACGCGCCTCCGGCGCCGCCGCGGAGGTGCTGGAGGCCACCGCCGGGCTCGCCCGAGACCGCGGGCTGCTGGCTGCCGTCGCCAAGCGCGTCAAGGCCGGCGCCCCGGCCGACGTGGCCGTCGTCGGCGCCGCCGAGCAGTTCAGCGCGATGTTCACCCAGCTCGGCGGGGTCATGGCCGAGCGCGTCACCGACCTCGCCGACCTGCGCGACCGCCTCGTCGCCGAGCTCACCGGCCAGGACGAGCCCGGCGTGCCGGTCCCCGCCGACCCCTCGGTGCTGCTCGCCGACGACCTCGCCCCCGCCGACACCGCGGGCCTGCAGCCCGAGCTGGTGCTGGCCATCGCGACCACCCGCGGCGGCCCCACGAGCCACACCGCGATCATCGCCCGCCAGCTGGGCATCCCCTGCGTGGTGGCCGTCGGCGGTCTCGACGACGTCGCCACCGGCCAGTTCGTGCTGGTCGACGGCACCTCCGGTGAGGTGGCCGTCGAGCCCGACCGCGCGCACGCCGCCTCCCGGGTGGAGGCCTCCGAGCGCGAGGCCGCCGCCGTCGCGGCGTGGACCGGGCCGGGCGCCACCGCGGACGGCCACACCGTCGACGTGCTCGCCAACGTCCAGGACGGCGCCGGCGCCCGCAGGGCCGCCGCCACCGGGGCGCAGGGCGTGGGGCTGTTCCGCACCGAGCTGTGCTTCCTCGACGCGGACTCCGAGCCGTCCGTCGCCGAGCAGGCCCGCATCTACGGCGAGGTCTTCGCCGCCTTCGCCGACCGCCCGGCCGGCGCGGGCGCCGGCTCCAAGGTGGTCGTGCGCACCCTCGACGCCGGCTCCGACAAGCCCCTGAAGTTCGCCACCGCGCCGGACGAGGAGAACCCCGCCCTCGGCGTGCGCGGCCTGCGCATCGCCTGGAAGCAGGAGGGGATCCTCGAGCGCCAGCTCGACGCGATCGCGCTGGCCGCCCAGCAGACGGGCGCGTCGCCGTGGGTGATGGCGCCGATGGTCGCCACCGCCGCCGAGGCCCGGGACTTCGCCGCGCGCGTCCGCTCGCGCGGCCTGACCGCCGGCGTCATGGTGGAGGTCCCCGCTGCCGCGCTGCACGCCGAGCGGATCCTGCGCGAGGTCGACTTCCTCTCCATCGGCACCAACGACCTGGCGCAGTACACCCTCGCCGCCGACCGGCTCTCCGCCGACCTCGCCCACCTGAACGACCCGTGGCAGCCGGCGCTGCTGCAGCTCGTGGCGCTGACCGCGGCTGCCGGGGTCGCCGCCGGCAAGCCGGTGGGCGTGTGCGGCGAGGCCGCCGCGGACCCGCTGCTCGGAGCGGTGCTCGCGGGCATGGGCATCACGTCGCTGTCGTGCGCGGCCAGCGCGGTCTCCGCGGTCGGTGCGCGCCTGGCGCAGGTGCAGCTGGCCGCCTGCCAGGAGGCAGCGCGCGCCGCCGTCGAGGCTGACGACCCGGCCGCCGCCCGCGCCGCCGCCCGCGAGGTCCTCCTCGGCTGACCCACCCCACACCGCCCCGGAGTCACCCCGCACTCGCGCACCCGAGTGCTGCATCGACGCCCCCTCATCCCGCACTCGCGCACCCGAGTGCGGGATGAGGGGGCCGTGAACGCGCACTGGGGTTCGCGAGTGCGGGAAGGGGGCGGGGGAGGATGGGCGGCGTGATGCTGCCGCCCGTCGGCCGACCCGGCTCGGGCGCCGACCTCCCCGTCCGGGAGGTCCTCGACGAGCTCACCGCCGCCCTCGCCGACCGCGGCACGGCCCTGCTCGTGGCCCCTCCCGGCACCGGCAAGACCACGCTCGTGCCGCTCGCCCTCGCCGACGGCCTCCCCGACGGCGCCGGCCGGGTGGTGGTCGCCGAGCCCCGCCGCGTGGCCGTGCGCGCCGCCGCCCGCCGCATGGCCTCCCTGGTCGGCGAGCCCGTCGGGCAGCGCGTCGGCTGGAGCGTCCGCGGTGAGCGCCGCACCAGCGCCGCCACCCGCGTGGAGGTGGTCACCACCGGCCTGCTGCTGCGCCGGCTGCAGCGCGACCCGGAGCTGCCGGGCGTCGCCGTCGTCGTCCTCGACGAGGTCCACGAGCGCCACCTCGACGCCGACCTCGCCCTGGCGCTGCTCCTCGACGCCCGCGCGGCGCTGCGCCCCGACCTGCGCGTCCTCGCCGCCTCGGCCACCCCCGACACCGCCCGCCTCGCCGCCGTCCTCGGCTCCTCCACCGGCGAGGACGACGACGACGGAGCGCGGCCGGCGCCCGTCGTCGTCGCCACCGCGCCCGTCCACCCCCTCGAGGTGGTGTGGGCCCCGCCCACCCGTCCCGTGCGCCCGCCGGAGGGCACTCGCACCGATCCGGCGCTGCTCGACCACGTCGCCGCGACCACCCGTCGCGCGCTGGCTGAGCGCGATGGCGACGTGCTGGTGTTCGTGCCCGGGGCCGCCGAGGTGGGCGGGGTGCGGTCCCGGCTGGAGCGTTCTCTCAGCGGTGGCAGCGACGGCGGCGCCGTCGACGTCCTCGCCCTGTCGGGCCGCCAGTCCACCGACGCCCAGGACGCCGCGCTGCGCCCCTCCGAGCCCGGCCGGCGGCGCGTGGTGGTCTCCACCGCCGTCGCCGAGTCGAGCCTCACCGTCCCCGGCGTGCGGACCGTCGTCGACGCGGGCCTGGCCCGGGTGCCGCGCACCGACCACGCCCGCGGCCTCGGGGGCCTGGCCACCGTGCGCGTCAGCCGCGCCGCCGCCGAGCAGCGCGCCGGACGCGCCGCCCGCGAGGCCCCGGGCGCGGTCTACCGCTGCTGGAGCGCGCTGGAGCACGAGCGCCTCGCGCCCCAGCCGCAGCCCGAGGTGGCCACCGCCGACCTCACCGGCGCCGTGCTCGCGCTGGCCACCTGGTCGCGCGCCGACGGCGCCGGCCTGCCGCTGCTCGACCCGCTGCCGGCCGGCGCGACCGCCGCCGCGGCCCGCGTCCTGCACGACCTCGGCCTGCTCGACGACGACGACCCCGCCGCCGCCCGCCCCACGCCGCGCGGGTTGGCGGTGGCGTCCCTGGGCCTGGAACCGCGGTGGGGGCGCGCGCTGCTCGACGGCGCGGCGCTGGTGGGGGAGCGGACCGCCGCCGAGGTGGTCGCGCTGCTCAGCGAGGACGGCCTCGTGGGCGGTGGTGGCCCGGGAGGTGGCGGCCCCGGGGGAGGGGGCGACGACGTGGCCGCGAGCTGGCGCGCCCTGCGCCGCGACGACGACCCCGGCCGCTCGGCCCGCTGGCGCGCCGAGGTGCGGCGCCTCGCCGGGGCGCTGGCGGACCTGCCGCCCGGCCAGCGAGCTCCCGCGGCCGTGCGGGCGGCGCGCCTGACCGACGACGCGGCGGCGGCCCTCGTGGTCGGGCTGGCCCACCCCGAGCGCCTCGCCCGCGCCCGTCCCGCGGGGTCGGCGGGGTCGGCGGAGGAGTCGTACCTCACGACGGGGGGGACGGCCGTGCGCCTGGCGCCCGGATCGGCGCTGCGCGGGGCGCCGTGGCTGGCGGTGGCCGTGGCCGACAGGTCCGGCAGCGACCCGGAGGCCCGGGTGCGGGCTGCCGCGGCCCTGGACGAGGACGGCGCCCGGGCCGCCGCGCCCCAGCTGCTCGCCGAGGTCGAGGAGGTGGCCTGGCAGGGCGGCGCGGGCGGCGACGTGGTGGCGCGGCGCGTGGAGCGCCTCGGCGCCGTCGAGCTGTCCAGCCGTCCGCTCACCGGCTCCCTCGACGACCGCCAGCGCGCCCTCGTGGCGCGGGCCCTCGCCGACGGGCTCGCCCAGGCGGGCCTGGCGCTGCTGCCCTGGTCCGAGGGGGCGGTGCGGCTGCGGCAGCGCCTCGCCGCGTGCCGCGCGGCCCTGGGCGACCCGTGGCCCGCCGTCGACGACGACGCCCTGCTCGCCCGCGCCGCCGAGTGGCTCGGCCCGGAGCTCGCCGCCGCCCGCCGCCGGGCCGACCTCGCCCGGGTGGACACGACCTCCGCGCTGCGGCGCCTGCTGCCGTGGCCGGAGGCCGCCCGGCTCGACGAGCTCGCCCCCGAGCGGCTGCCGCTGCCCGCCGGAGGGAAGCAGAGGGGCCCCGACCAGGGCAGCGCCCGGCTGGACTGGTCCGACCCCGCGGCGCCCGTGCTCGCCGTCCGGCTGCAGCAGGTGCTGGGCTGGACCGGGGCGCCGCGGGTGCTGGACGGGCGCGTCGCCGTCGTCGTCCACCTGCTCTCACCCGCCGGGCGGCCGCTCGCGGTGACGGCGGACCTGGCCGGCTTCTGGCGCGGGGCCTACCGGGAGGTGCGGGCGCAGATGCGCGGCCGCTACCCCAAGCACGCCTGGCCCGAGGACCCCCTCACCCCACCGTGATCATGGGCGTTCTGCGCACGCCCCAAGGGGTCAGCGGACGGGGCCGGTGTACTTCTCGCCCGGCCCGGCGCCGTGCGCGTCGGGGAACGGGGAGGCCTCGCGGAAGGCCAGCTGCAGCGAGCGCAGCCCGTCGCGCAGGGGGCGGGCGTGGTGGTCGCCGATCTCGGGGGAGGCGGCGGTGACGAGCCCGGCCAGCGCGGTGATGAGCACGCGGGCCTCGCCGAGGTCGAGGTGCCCGCCCTCCTCGGCGTCCTCCGCGAGCCCGCACTTCACGGCCGCCGCGCTCATGAGGTGGACCGCCGCGGCCGTCACCACCTCCACGGCGGGGACCTCGGCCAGGTCCCTGGCGGCGCTGACGGTGGTGGCGGAGTCGGCGTTGGTCTCGGACGTGCTCACGCTGGTACATTAGGCGACTGACCGACCGCGGCTCCGTGACCGCGCACGCCTCTGCCCGGCCCCGCCGGGCGCCGGAGGCGCCGCAGAACGGGGCCCGGTGCGCCAAGTGGAGGCCTCCTCCCACCCGCGTCGGCCCTCACCGGCCGCCGGGTCCCCGGTCCACCGCACCGCCCTGGTGAGCACCAGGGGGCGTGCGGCTCTCGAGCGTCGCCCGCGGCGCACGAGCCGGGTCAGGCCCTCGCGACGCGTCCGCCGGGGGAGACCCTCCCGCGACGGTGGTTCCGAGCACGTCGCAGAGGAGCAAGGCACATCAGCGAACCGCGCATCAACGACCGCATCCGCGTCCCCGAGGTGCGGCTGGTCGGGCCGAACGGTGAGCAGGTCGGGATCGTGCGCGTCGAGGACGCGCTCCGCCTCGCGCAGGAGGCAGACCTCGACCTGGTCGAGGTCGCCCCGCAGGCGAAGCCCCCGGTCTGCAAGCTCATGGACTTCGGGAAGTTCAAGTACGAGTCCGCGATGAAGGACCGCGAGGCTCGGAAGAACCAGACCAACACCGTCCTGAAGACCGTCCGGCTGCGCCTGAAGATCGACCCGCACGACTACGAGACCAAGAAGGGCTTCGCCGAGAAGTTCCTCGAGGGCGGCGACAAGGTCAAGGTCATGATCATGTTCCGTGGTCGCGAGCAGTCGCGCCCGGAGATGGGTCTGCGCCTCCTCCAGCGCTTCGCCGGCGACGTCGCCGAGCTCGGTGCCATCGAGTCGAGCCCGCAGCAGGACGGCCGCAACATGGTCATGGTCATCGGCCCGACCCGTCGCAAGGCGGACGTCAAGGCCGAGCAGAAGGCCGAGCAGCGCGGCCGCCGCGACGCCGACCGCGCCGCTCGCGCCGAGCGCACCCAGCGGGAGCGCGAAGAGCAGGCGGGCCGCGAGGCGGCGACCCCCGAGGCGCCCCAGGCGCCCCAGGTGTCCCCGCTCATCGCCGAGGGCGACGAGCCGCTGTTCGTGCGCCGCGCACCGCAGCCCGCGTCCGCCCCGGCCGCCCGCGAGGGCGGCTACCGCGGTGGTGACCGTCCGGACCGCGGTGGTGACCGCGACGGCGGCTACCGCGGCGGCGACCGTCCGGACCGCGGTGGTGACCGCGACGGCGGCTACCGCGGTGGCGACCGCGACGGCGCCCGCCCGCCGCGGCCCACGTCCGCGCCGTCGCGCCCGTCCGGCCCCCCGCCGGCCGTGCGCCCGGCCCGCCCGGCGATGCCGCGTCCCGCGGTCGCCCCGGGCTCGGCGTCCCCCGGTCCCCGGCCCGCTCCGGCCGCACCCGCCCGTGAGGGCGCTGCTCCGGTCCCGAGCCCCGGCCCCTCGCCGGCGGCACGTCCCGCGGCCGCCCGCCCGGGCGCCGCACCGGGGCCCCGCCCCACCCCGGCCGCCCCGCGGCCGACCCCCCGTCCGGCTCGACCGACGCCTCCGCCGCCCTCGGGCGACTGAGCGCCGGGAACCGTCGGTCAGACCAGACACACCGAGCACCCGTGACGCCCGGAGGGACCCCTCCGGGCGCAGACCAGACGCGGGCGGGCCAGCGCGCCCGCCCGGAACGAGGAGGACGGCAGCCGTGCCGAAGATGAAGACCCACAGCGGGGCCAAGAAGCGCTTCAAGGTCACCGGGAGCGGCAAGCTCATGCGTGAGCGCACCAACCTGCGCCACCTGCTGGAGGGCAAGTCGACCCGCCGCACGCGCCGCCTGTCCGTCGACGCGCAGCTCTCCCCGGCCGACGCCAAGCGCGCCGAGCGCCTGCTCGGCCGCTGAGCGCCTGAGCCCCCTCCCCACCGACCTCTAGAAGACCCAGGAGCACCCCGTGGCACGCGTCAAGCGGGCAGTCAACGCCCAGAAGAAGCGCCGCACCGTCCTCGAGCGCGCCAGCGGCTACCGCGGCCAGCGCTCGCGGCTCTACCGCAAGGCGAAGGAGCAGGTCACCCACTCCCTCGTCTACGCCTACCGCGACCGCCGCGCCCGCAAGGGCGACTTCCGCCGCCTGTGGATCCAGCGCATCAACGCCGCGGTCCGCGAGAACGGCATGACCTACAACCGCTTCATCCAGGGCCTCAAGGCCGCGGGTGTCGAGGTGGACCGCCGCATGCTGGCCGAGCTGGCCGTCAACGACCCGGGCGCCTTCACGGCGCTGGTCACCACCGCTCGCGAGGCCCTGCCCGCGACGCCGGCCGCCGCCGGCTCGGCGGCCTGACACCGGTCCGGTAGCGGGGGCGTGGGCAGCGGCGTGAGCACCGGTCCGGTGGACCACCGGAGCGGTGCTCGCCCCGCGGCGGCCCCGGCCCCCGCGGCCGGCCGGCTGTCCAACCCCCGCGCCGACCGCGTGCGGGCGCTGGCGCGCCTCGCGACGCCCTCGGGCCGCGCCCGCGCCGGCGCCTTCCTCGCGGAGGGCCCCCAGGCCGTCCGCGAGGCCCTCGACGCACCCGCCCCGCACCGCGTCCGCACCGTCATCGCGACGGCCGCGGCGCTGCAGAGGCACCCCGAGCTCGGCCCCGGCGCGCAGCGCGCCGGGGCCGAGCTGCTGCAGTGCACCGACGAGGTGCTGGCGGTGCTGTCCGGCACCCGCACGCCGCAGGGCGTCGTCGCCGTCTGCGACGCCGTCCGCACCGGTCTGGACGACGTGCTCGGCGCGGGCCCCCCGGCGCTGGTCGCGCTGCTGGCGCGCGTGCAGGACCCGGGCAACGCCGGCACCGTGGTGCGCGTGGCCGACGCGGCGGGCGCCTCCGCCGTGCTGCTCACCGGCGCCAGCGTGGACGTCCACAACCCCAAGGTGGTCCGGTCCACCGCGGGCAGCCTGTTCCACCTCGACGTCGTGCAGGGCGTCGAGCTGGGCGTGGCCGTCGAGCGCCTGCGCGCCGCCGGTGTCGCGGTGCTCGCCACCGACGGGGTCCCCGGCCGCGGCAGCGCCGACCTCGACGACCTCCTGGACGAGGCCGAGACCGGTGCGGGGCCGCTGGCCGGTCCCACGGCCTGGCTGTTCGGCAACGAGGCCAGCGGCCTGGACCCCGCCGAGCGGGAGCTGGCCGACCTGGCCGTCCGGGTCCCGCTGCACGGGAGGGCCGAGAGCCTCAACCTCGCCACGGCCGCCGCCGTCTGCCTCTACGCGAGCGCCCGCGCGCACCGCCGCAGGGGCCGGGACGGCGCCGCGCCGCAGCCCCTCGTCGCCCCCGCGGGCACCGTCAGCCACACTGGCGCCGTGGAGCACCGCACGTCCCGCTCGTGGGCTGGCGCCGGCGGAGCCTCGGGCACCCCCGCGGTGGCCCATGACTGAGACCGTCCTGCCGTGCGGGCCGGAGGCCGCCGGCCAGGCCCGGCGGCTGGTCGCGCAGGCGTGCACCGCGGCCGCCCTGCCGCCCGACGCCTGCGACAGCGCCCTGCTGTGCACCAGCGAGCTGGTGACCAACGCCATCGTCCACGGCCGCTCCGACGTGAGGCTGTGGATCCGCACGGACAGCGGGTGGCTGCGCATCGAGGTCGGTGACGACAACTCCCGCCACCCCCAGCTGCAGCCCGCCGACGACGGCGCGCTCGACGGGCGGGGCCTGTTCATCGTCGACCTGCTCACCACGCGGTGGGGCGTCCGGGACGACAGCATCGGCAAGGTCGTCTGGTTCGAGCTCCGCGCCGACCCCGTGACCGGGTGAACGAGCGCCCCCCGGCCACCGACAGCCGTGGATCAGTCACCGGGAGTGACGTCCAGGGGCGCGCTGGCGGTACGGTCGGCAGCGTGGACGCCGCGCAGGGGCTGCTCGAGGAGCTGCCGGACGGTGTCGTCGTCGTGGGCGGCGACGCCCGCGTGCAGCTGGTCAACGCCGGCGCCGAGCGCTGCACGGGCATCTCCCGCGACCTCCTGCTCGGCCGCGACGTCCGCACGGCGCTGCCGCTGCAGGACACCACGGGCCGCGACTGGTGGTCCATGACCGACCCGTTCACGGGCCTGGCCACGCGCACCGGTCACCGCGAGCGGCTGCTGGTCCTCCCCGGAGACCACGAGGTCCTCGTCACCGCGCGCTACGTGCGGCCGGCGCGCAGCGCCCCCGTGGAGCGGGTGGTGCTGCAGCTGCGCGACACCGAGGCCCGGCGCCGCCTCGAGAACGACCACGCCGGACTCATCTCCACCGTCGCCCACGAGCTGCGCTCGCCCCTGACGTCGGTCAAGGGATTCACGTCCACCCTGCTGCGCCGCTGGGAGCGGCTCACCGACGCCCAGAAGCGCCTCATGCTCGAGACCGTCGAGGCGGACGCGGACCGCGTCACCCGCCTCATCGCCGAGCTCCTCGACATCTCCCGCATGGACGCCGGCCGCCTGGAGGTCAAGCGCCAGGTGGTCGACCTGGCGGGCCTGGTGCGCGGCCAGGTGGAGCGGATGGTGGCCACCGGCCAGCCCGCCGAGCGGTTCCGGGTGGCCATCGCCTCCCCGCTGCCGGAGGTGTGGGCGGACCCCGACCGCCTCGAGCAGGTGGTGAGCAACCTCGTCGGCAACGCCGTGCGCCACGGCGCCGGCCAGATCGACATCTCGGTGACGCCCGACCCGGACGGCGACGGCGTGGCCGTCGTCGTCGACGACGAGGGCGAGGGCATCCCCGCCGAGCACCTCGGCGTGGTCTTCACGAAGTTCTGGCGCGGGTCCCGCCGCGGCGGCACCGGCCTGGGTCTGTACGTGGTGCGCGGTCTGGTGGACGCCCACGGGGGGCGCATCACGGTCAGCGCCGCCCCCTCGGGCGGGGCCCGGTTCCGGTTCACCCTGCCGGCGTCCGTCCCGGACTTCGTCCAGCTGCCGGGCACCCCGCTGCTGGACCGGCGTTCCGGTGGTGACCGCCGCCAGCTCCTCGTGGAGCTGCCCGAGGGCGTCGACCAGCGCGGTGCGGCCACCCGGACGAGGGCGGACGCGGCGAGCGGGACGACGACGGACGCGCCCGAGCCCCGTCGCTGACGCCGCCCGCCGCGGCTCCTGCGCTGGGGGACGGGGCCGACGGGGGGACCACCGCGCCCGCTCTGGCAGGCTTGCCCGGTGCCCGAACTGGAGAACGACCCGCTCAGCGAGGGGAGGGTCGAGAGCGCCGTCGCCGACGCGCTGGCCGCGCTGGCCGCAGCGCCCGACCTGGACGCCCTCAAGGAGGTGCGCCTCGCGCACGCCGGCGACCGCAGCCCCCTGGCCCTGGCCAACCGCGCCATGGCCGACGTGCCGCCGGCCGACCGCGCCGTCGTCGGCAAGCGCATCGGCGGCGCCCGCGGCCGCGTGCGCGCCGCGCTGGAGGCCCGCACCGCCGAGCTGGAGGCCGAGCGCGACGCCCGGGTGCTCGTGGAGGAGACCGTCGACCTCACGGTGCCGGTCCAGCGCACCCGCGCCGGCGCCCGCCACCCCCTCGCCCTCGTGGCCGAGCGCGTCGAGGACGTCTTCACCGCCATGGGCTACGAGGTGGCCGAGGGGCCCGAGGTCGAGGCGGAGTGGTTCAACTTCGACGCCCTGAACTTCGGCGTGGACCACCCGGCCCGCCAGATGCAGGACACCTTCTTCGTCGACCCGCCTTCGTCCGGTCTCGTCATGCGCACCCACACCTCGCCGGTGCAGGCTCGCTCCCTGCTGGAGCGCGGGGCGCCGCTGTACGTGGTGTGCCCGGGCCGCACGTTCCGCACGGACGAGCTCGACGCCACCCACACCCCCGTCTTCAACCAGGTCGAGGGCATCGCCGTGGACGAGGGCCTGACCATGGCCCACCTGCGCGGCACCCTGGACCGCCTGGCGACGGCGCTGCTGGGCCCGAGCGCCCGCACGCGCCTGCGCCCGTCCTTCTTCCCCTTCACGGAGCCGTCCGCGGAGCTCGACGTGTGGTTCGAGCGTCCCGACGGCTCGGGCAGCGGGTGGCTCGAGCTCGGAGGCTGCGGCATGGTCAACCCGAACGTCCTGCGCGCCTGCGGGGTCGACCCGGAGCGCTACAGCGGCTTCGCGTTCGGCATGGGCATCGAGCGGATCCTGCAGATCCGCAACGGCGTCGCCGACATGCGCGACATGGTCGAGGGCGACGTGCGCTTCTCGCGCGCCTTCGGCACCGGCCTCGGGACGGCCCTCTGATGCGCGCGCCCCTGAGCTGGATCCGCCAGTGGGTCGACCTCCCCGCGGACGCCACCGGCGAGCAGGTCGCCGCCGCGCTGGTGCGCGTGGGCCTGGAGGAGGAGGGCCTGCACGGCGGTGACGTCACCGGCCCCGTCGTCGTGGGCCGCGTGCTGTCCCTGGCCCCCGAGCCGCAGAAGAACGGCAAGACCATCAACTGGTGCTCGGTCGACACCGGTGAGCTCGCCCGCGGCGAGGAGCCCCGGGGCGTCGTCTGCGGAGCGCACAACTTCTCCGCCGGGGACCTCGTCGTCGTCGCCACGCCGGGGGCGGTGCTGCCCGGCCCGTTCCCCATCGCCGCGCGCAAGACCTACGGCCACGTCTCCGACGGGATGATCTGCTCCGCCCGCGAGCTGGGCCTCGGCGAGGACCACGACGGGATCATCGTGCTGTCCCGCCTGCTCGGTGACTCCGCCGCGTCGCAGCTGCAGCCGGGCCAGGACGCGCTCGCGCTGCTCGGGCTCACCGAGGAGGTCGTCGAGGTCAACGTCACGCCCGACCGCGGCTACTGCTTCAGCGTCCGCGGCCTGGCCCGCGAGTACGCGCACGGTGCTGGCCTCGACGTGGCCACCGCGTTCCGCGACCCAGCCGACGTCGAGGTGCCCGCCGCCGGCGGCTCCGGCTCGGCGGCCGGTCACGGCGTCGAGCTGCGCGACGACGCCCCGGTCCACGGCGCGCCCGGCTGCACCCGGCTGGTGGCGCGCGTCGTGCGCGGCGTCGACCCGACGGCGCCGTCGCCGTTCTGGCTGCAGCGCCGCCTGCAGCAGGCCGGCATGCGGCCGATCTCCCTGGCCGTCGACGTCACCAACCACGTGATGCTCGAGCTGGGCCAGCCGCTGCACGCCTACGACCTCGCCGCCGTCGACGGCCCGCTCGTCGTCCGCCGCGCGCGCCCGGGGGAGCGGCTCGTCACCCTCGACGGGGTCGACAGGACGCTCGACCCCGAGGACCTCCTCATCACCGACGGACCCGACGGCCAGCGCGCCATCGGGCTCGCGGGCGTCATGGGAGGCCGCGACACCGAGGTCACGACGACGACGCGGGACGTGCTCGTCGAGGCCGCCCGCTTCGACCCGGTGTCCATCGCGAGGACCGCCCGGCGCCACAAGCTGCCCAGCGAGGCCAGCCGCCGCTTCGAGCGCGGCGTCGACACGGCGCTGCAGGCCGCGGCCGCCGAGCTGGCGGTCCGCCTGCTCGTGGAGCACGGCGGCGGCGTGGCCGACGACGCCGCCACCGACGTCGTCGCCGCCGGCGCCGCGGTGGAGCCCGCCGCGATCGCGCTGCCGGTCGGCCTGCCGTCCCGCCTGTCTGGCGTGCCCGCGGAGCAGCTCGACGCCGCGCGGGTGACCGAGCTGCTGGAGCAGGTGGGCTGCGTCGTGTCCTCCGGCTCCACGGGGGTGCTCGCCGTGGTCCCGCCGACGTGGCGGCCCGACCTCGTGCAGCCGGTCGACCTGGTCGAGGAGGTCGTGCGGCTGCACGGCTACGAGGCCGTCCCGTCTGAGCTGCCTCCGGCCCCGCCCGGTCGTGGCCTGACCAGCGGTCAGCGCCTGCGCCGGCGCGCCGCCGACGCCCTCGCGGCCGGCGGGTTCGTCGAGGTGCGGTCCTACCCGTTCACGTCCGCCGCGCGCAGCGACGAGCTGGGCCTGCCCGCTGACGACCCGCGGCGCGCCGCGCTGCGGCTGGCCAACCCGCTGTCCGACGAGCAGCCCCTGCTGCGCACCAGCGTGCTGGCCACCCTGCTCGACGTGCTGCGCCGCAACACCTCCCGCGGCGCCGCCGACGTCGCGCTGTTCGAGGTCGGCGGCGTCGTCAACCCCGTGGCGGGAGCCAGGGCGGCGGGCCGCCTGCGGGTGGACCGCCGCCCCTCCGACGCCGAGCTGGCGGGCCTGCTCGCCGCGGTGCCGCCGCAGCCCGTGCACGTCGCCGGCGTGCTCGCCGGGCGCGCGGAGCCCGACGGCTGGTGGGGCGCCGGCCGGGTGGCCGACGCCGCCGACGCGGTGGCCGCCGCGCAGCTGGTGGCGCAGGCGCTGCGCGTGGAGCTGGCGGTGAGCGCCGGGGCGCTCGCGCCGTGGCACCCGGGTCGCTGCGCGCAGCTCTCGCTGCCCGCCTCCGGCGGCGCCGCCGGTGGGACCGCCGGCGCCGTGGTCGGGCACGCCGGTGAGCTGCACCCCGCGGTGGTCGCCGCGCTGGGCCTGCCGGCGCGCACGGTGGCGTTCGAGCTGGACCTCGACGCGCTCGTCGTCGCCGCGCCGGAGCTGGTGCCCGCACCGCGGCTGTCGCCGTTCCCACCGAGCAAGGAGGACGTCGCCCTCGTCGTCGATGCCTCCGTGCCCGCCGAGGACGTCCGCCAGGCGCTGCTCGCGGGCGCCGCTGGGTCCGGCCACGCCGACCTCGTCGAGGAGGTCCGCCTCTTCGACGTCTACACCGGCGCGCCCGTCCCGGAGGGGCACCGCTCGTTGGCGTTCTCCCTGCGCCTGCGGGCGCTGGACCGCACGCTCACCGCGGCCGACGCCGCGGCCGTGCGCGAGGCCGCCGTCGCCGAGGCCGCACGCCGCCACGGCGCCGTGCTGCGCGGCGCATGACCGCCGCGTCGTCCTCCGCGCCCAGCCGCGTCGCGCTCGTCACGGGCGCGACCAGCGGCATCGGGCGCGGCCTCGCCGAGGCCCTCGGGGCCGCCGGCCTGGCGGTCGGGCTGCTGGGCCGAGACGGGGAGCGCCTCGCCGAGGCGCTGCAGGCCGTGCGCCGCACCGGCGCTCGGGCCGCCGCCGTGCCGGCCGACGTCGTCGACCTGCCCGCGCTCCAGCAGGCGGTCGACCACCTGGAGTCGCAGCTGGGTCCCGCGGACCTGCTCGTCTCGGCCGCCGGGATCATCGAGGCGAGCGAGGTGCCCGTCTGGGAGGCCGACCCCGAGGAGTGGCGCCGCGTCATCGACGTCGACCTCGTCGGCGCCTTCCACGCCGTCCGGGCGGTCGTGCCGGGCATGGTGGCGCGCGGCGGCGGCCGCGTCATCAACCTCGACTCGGGTGCGGGCATCAAGGACTCCGCCGTCTACTCGGCGTACAACGCGGCCAAGGCGGGGCTCTTCCGCCTCGGTGGCAACCTGCACGCGGCTGGCGCCGCGCACGGCATCACCGTGCTGGAGCTCGCGCCGGGCGTGGTGCGGACCCCGATGACCCTGGCGATGGCCACCCACGAGCAGCGCCGCCAGCGCGGGGAGTGGACCTCCCAGGCCGAGGTCGACGCCCTGGCGGTGGCCTTCGCCCGCGGCGAGCTCGACGCCTTCTCGGGCCGCATGGTCCGTGCCGGGGTCGACACCCCCGCCTCGCTCGCCGAGCGCGCCGCCGCCGGTCTCGGCGACGACGACCGCACGCTGCGGCTGCGCCCGTGGGGCGCCGACGACCCGCTGCGCTGACCGCGCTGGGTGGACTTGGTCCCGTCCCTCGTTGGCTCAGGGTGGCCCCGGTCCACTCCTGGTGGACCAGGGCCACCCTGAGCCAACGGGGGGCGGGCGTCAGCGCGCGACGGCCCGCCGGCGCCGGTCCATGCGCTTCCACGCCGCCCGCTGCACGCCCAGCGTGACCACCGCAGCCAGCAGGATGCAGCCGATGTTGAGCACCAGCTGCAGCGCTGACGACGCCGCGCGGTCCGGCTGGCCGGTGACGGCGGCGCCGGCGATCTCCGCGGCGGCCGGGACGGTGGTCACGGAGATGAACACCCCGACCAGGGCGCTGGCCTTGTCGGAGGTGAGGGACACGGTGCCCGCGATGCCCGCCAGCAGCGCGACCACCACGCTGAACGCGTCGGGGCTCCACACGAACGACGTCAGCGGCCGCTGGCCCTCGACGTAGGCCTGCGGGATCAGGCCGCCGGCGTCGAGCAGCGCCACGGCCACCGCGGTGAGGGCGATCGCCACGGGGAAGCCCACCGCGAGGGCCTTGAGCGCGTCGCGCGCCGGACGCGCGGACCGGGTGACGACGGCGACGGCGAGCGAGGCGAGCGCGGTGAACTCCGGGCCCAGCACCATCGCCCCCACGATGAGGACCTGGGAGTCGGTGATGAGGCCGACAGCGGCGATGAGCGTGGCGACGGTGAGGAAGACGACGAACGCCGCGGACAGCGACCCGTCCGACTCGGCGCGCTCGACCAGCTGGGACCAGACGACGGCGTCGACGCCCTCGCCGGGGGCGTCGTCCTCGGCGCGGTCGACGGGACGTCCGGTGGCGGTGTCGACGTCGAGCAGCACCAGCGCGCCGTCGCCGCGCAGCAGGCCGCAGCGCTGCAGGTCCTCGACCACGCCGTCGACGGCCTCGCGGGCGAGGTCGGCCTCGACGAGGTCGCCCGGGGGGTCGAGGACGACGCCGGGCAGGTGGACCAGGCCGGTGACGCCGGTGGCCCCGCGCAGGCAGCCGAGGACCTGCTCGACGTCCGCGGCCGGACAGGTGGCCCTCAGGTGCATCACGGGGGCATCCTGCTGCCCGTCGGGCGCGGCGGCACGGCGTGATCGTCCACCCCGACGGGAACCCGCTTTGGATGGTCATGCACGCGCATGTATGGTTCCACTGTGATCAGGCTGGCTGTGGCGGGGGCGAGCGGGTACGCCGGGGGTGAGGCGCTGCGCCTCCTGCTCGGGCACCCCGAGGTGGAGGTCGGGGCGGTGACGGCCGCCTCCAGCGCGGGCGCCCGCCTGGGGGACCTCCACCCGCACCTGCTGCCCCTGGCCGACCGCGTGCTGGAGCACACCACCGCCGAGCTGCTCGCCGAGCACGACGCGGTGGTCCTCGCCCTGCCGCACGGCGCCTCCGCGGCGCTCGCCGCCCAGCTGCCCGCAGGCCTGCTGGTGCTCGACTGCGGCGCCGACCACCGCCTGGTGGACCCGGTCGCGTGGAAGACCTTCTACGGCACCGACCACGCCGGCACGTGGCCGTACGGCATGCCCGAGCTCCTCACCGGGCCCCTGACCACCTCGACGACGACGGGGTCGCCCAAGCAGCGCGACGCCCTCGTCGGCGCCCGCCGCGTGGCCGTGCCCGGCTGCTACCCCACCGGCATCTCGCTGGCGCTCGCGCCCGGCTTCGCCGCGGGCCTGCTCGAGCCGGCCGACGTCGTCGTCGTCGCCGCGTCGGGGACGTCGGGAGCCGGCAAGGGCCTCAAGGCGAACCTGCTCGGCAGCGAGGTCATGGGCTCCATGAGCCCCTACGGCGTGGGCGGCGTGCACCGCCACACCCCCGAGGTCGAGCAGAACCTGTCCGGCGCCGCCGGCGAGCCCGTCACGGTGAGCTTCACGCCCACGCTGGCGCCGATGCCGCGCGGCATCCTCGCCACCTGCACCGCCCGCGTCCGTCCGGGCGTGACCGTCGCCCAGCTGCGCGACGCCTGGCACGCGGCCTACGCCGACGAGCCGTTCGTCCACCTGCTGCCCGAGGGCGCCTGGCCGCGCACCGCCGACGTCCTCGGCTCCAACGCCGTCTCGATGGGCCTGGCCCTGGACGAGCGCGTCGGCCGCGTCGTCGTCGTCGCGGCCGAGGACAACCTCACCAAGGGCACCGCCGGCGCCGCCGTGCAGTGCCTCAACCTCGCGTTCGGCCTGCCCGAGACGCTCGGCCTGCCGACCACCGGGCTGGCCCCGTGAGCGCCGGCCTGCTGCTGCACGAGCACCCCGGCGCGGTCTCGGTGGTGCGCCTGCCCGCTGACGCGCCCGATCCCACGTGGGCGCGCGGGGAGCCGCTGGTGTGCGTGGCGCGCAGCGCCGAGGAGCTCAGCGTGGTCTGCCCCGCGCTCGCCGTCCCCGAGGTCCTGCCCGGACCGGTGCAGGGGCCGTACGCCGCCTTCGAGGTGGCGGGTCCCCTCGACTCAGCCCTGACCGGCGTGCTCGCCGGTCTGCTCCGCCCGCTCGCCGATGGAGGCATCAGCGTGTTCGCCCTCTCCACCTTCGACACCGACTGGGTCCTCGTGCCCACCGGCAGCACGGCCCCGGCCACCGCGGCCTGGCGCGCCGCCGGCCACGCGGTGGAGGTGCTGGCGGTATGAGCACCACGACCAGCAGCACCGGGGTCACCGCCCCGCTGGGGTTCCGCGCCGCGGGCACCACCGCCGGGCTCAAGGCCAGCGGGAAGCCCGACCTGGCCCTCGTCGTCAACGACGGTCCCCGCCACGACGCCGCGGTGGTCCTCACCAGCAACCGCGTGCAGGCCGCGCCCGTGAAGTGGACCCGCCAGGCCCTGTCCGACGGGCGCTGCGACGCGGTGGTCCTCAACTCCGGTGGCGCCAACGCCTGCACGGGAGCGCCAGGCTTCGTCGACACGCACGCGACCGCCGAGGCCGTCGCCACGGCCCTCGGCGTGGGGGCCGCCGACGTCGCCGTCTGCTCCACCGGCCTCATCGGCGAGCGCCTGCCGATGGACAGGCTCCTCGCCGGCGTCACCGCCGCGGCGGCCGCTCTGGACGGCTCCGGCGCGCAGGGCGGCGCCGACGCGGCCACCGCGATCATGACCACGGACACGGTGTCCAAGCAGGCCGTGGCGCACGCGCCGTCAGGTGCGGCCTGGACCGTCGGCGGCATGGCCAAGGGCGCGGGCATGCTCGCCCCGGGCCTGGCGACGATGCTCGTGGTGCTCACCACCGACGCGGTGGCCGAGCCGGCCGTGCTCGACGCCGCCCTGCGCGCCGCCACCCGGGTCACCTTCGACCGGGTCGACTCCGACGGCTGCATGTCCACCAACGACACCGTGCTGCTGATGGCCTCCGGCGCCTCCGGCGTCGAGGCGGCCGCCGAGGAGCTGCAGCAGGCGGTCACCGCCGTCTGCGCCGACCTGGCCCGCCAGCTGGTCGCCGACGCCGAGGGCGCCAGCCACGACATCGCCGTGGAGGTGGTCGGCGCGGCCACCGAGGACGACGCCGTCACCGTCGCCCGGGCCGTGACCCGCTCCAACCTCTTCAAGGCCGCGGTCTTCGGCAACGACCCCAACTGGGGCCGTGTGCTCGCCGCCGTCGGCACCACCGACGCCGCCTTCGACCCGGACGCCCTCGACGTCTCCTTCAACGGCGTCCAGGTCTGCCGCGCCGGCGGCGTGGGCGACCCCCGCGAGGGCGTCGACCTGACGCCCCGCGAGGTGCGCATCGTCGTCGACCTGCACGCCGGGCCCGCCACGGCCACGGTGTGGACCAACGACCTCACGCACGACTACGTGCACGAGAACAGCGCGTACTCCTCATGAGCACCCCGAGCACGACCGCTCCCGGCGCCCGCCTCGGCACCGCCGTCGAGAAGGCCGCTGTCCTCGTCGAGGCGCTGCCGTACCTGGAGCAGTTCCACGGCTCCCTGGTGGTGGTCAAGTACGGCGGCAACGCCATGGTCGACGACGAGCTCACCCGCGCCTTCGCCGCCGACGTCAACTTCCTGCGCCTGGCCGGGCTGCGCCCCGTCGTCGTCCACGGCGGCGGCCCGCAGATCTCCCGCATGCTGACGCGGCTGGGCATCGACAGCGAGTTCCGCGGCGGCCTGCGCGTCACCACCCCCGAGGTCATGGAGGTGGTGCGCATGGTGCTCACCGGCTCGGTCGGCCGCGAGCTGGTGGGGCTGCTCAACGCCTCGGGCCCGCACGCCGTCGGGCTGAGCGGGGAGGACGCCGGGCTGTTCACCGCCCGCCGCCGCCACGCCGTGGTGGACGGGGAGCCCGTGGACGTCGGGCTGGTCGGCGACGTCGTCGCGGTGGACCCGCGCGCCGTCCAGGACCTCCTCGACGCCGGCCGCATCCCCGTGGTCGCCACCGTGGCCCCCGAGGAGGACGGCGACGGCGTGCTCAACGTCAACGCCGACACCGCCGCCGCGGCGCTCGCGGTGGCGCTGGGGGCCCGCAAGCTCGTGGTCCTCACCGACGTCGAGGGGCTCTACTCCGACTGGCCGGACAGGTCCTCCCTCATCTCCGAGATCGGCGCCGCCGACCTCGAGCAGCTGCTGCCGACCCTGGAGTCCGGGATGGTGCCCAAGATGGAGGCCTGCCTGCGGGCGGTGCGCGGCGGGGTCTCCGCCGCGCACGTCGTGGACGGTCGCGTGCCGCACACCCTGCTGGTGGAGGTCTTCACCGACTCCGGCGTCGGGACGATGGTGCTGCCGTGACCGCCCAGGAGCTCTCAGCGGACCTGCCCCCCGCCCTCGCCCACCCCGACGGCGGCTCCGCCGCCTGGCTGGAGCGCCACGGCCGCGCCGTCATGGGCACCTACGGCACGCCGCTGCGCACGCTGGTGCGCGGTGAGGGCGCGCAGGTGTGGGACGCCGACGGCCGCCGCTACGTCGACCTGCTCGCCGGCATCGCCACGTCGGTGCTGGGGCACGCCCACCCGCTGCTCACCGCCGCGGTGACCAGCCAGATGGCCACCCTCGGCCACGTCTCCAACTTCTTCGCCACGCCCGCGCAGGTGGCCCTGGCCGAGCAGCTGCTCGCCATCACCCGCGCCGAGCCGGGCGGCCGGGTCTTCTTCGCCAACTCCGGCGCGGAGGCCAACGAGGCGGCCTTCAAGATCGCACGCCGCACCGGTCGCCCGCGGATCGTCGCGGCGCGCGGCGCCTTCCACGGCCGCACCATGGGCGCGCTGGCCATGACGTGGAACCCCAGCTACCGCGAGCCCTTCGCGCCGCTGCCGGGCGGGGTCGAGCACGTCCCCTTCGGTGACGTCGACGCCCTCGCCGCCGCTCTGGCGCAGGTCGACGACGACGGCGCGGACCGCGGCCAGGTGGCCGCGGTGGTCCTCGAGCCCGTGCAGGGGGAGGGCGGCGTGCTGCCCGCTCCCGACGGCTACCTCGCGGCCGCGCGCCGCCTCGCCACCGAGGCCGGCGCGCTGCTCGTGCTCGACGAGGTGCAGACCGGCATCGCGCGCACCGGCGCCTGGTTCGCCCACCAGCTGCCGGGGATCGGCCTGGACGCAGGGACGCTGCCCGACGTCGTGACGCTCGCCAAGGCCCTCGGCGGGGGAGTGCCCGTCGGCGCGGCGGTCGCCGTGACCGACAGGGCCGGGGGCCTGCTGGGCGCCGGCCAGCACGGCACCACCTACGGCGGGAACCCGCTGGCCACGGCCGCCGGCCTCGCCGTCCTCCACGTGGTGGAGCGCGACGGCCTCGCCGAGCGCGCCCGCTCGATCGGCGAGCAGCTCCAGTCCGCCGTCGACGCCCTCGTCGCCCTGCCGACCGACCAGCGCCCCCCGCTGCTGGCCGGCCTGCGCGGCGTCGGCGCGCTGCAGGCCCTCGTGCTCGACGCCCCGGCGTCCAAGGACGTGGCGGCGGCGGCGCTGGAGGCGGGCTTCATCGTCAACGCCGTTGCCCCGGACGCCGTCCGGGTCGCCCCGCCGCTCGTCCTCACCGACGCCCAGCTGGCGGAGTTCACCGACGCCCTGCCCGGGATCCTGCAGCGCGCCCACGCCACCCGCGCGGCCGCCGCCGCGAGCCAGGCACCCACCCCGCCCGCCCCGACCGGGAGCCCCGAATGACCAGCCAGTTCCCCCAGCACTTCCTGCGCGACGACGACCTCACCCACGCCCAGCAGGCCGACGTGCTGCGCCTGGCCATCGAGCTGAAGGCCGCCCGCGGCCTCGCCGACCCGGTGGCGCGCCACCCGCGCCGGCCGCTCGACGGCCCGAGGACCGCCGCGCTGCTGTTCGACAAGCCGTCCACCCGCACCCGCCTGTCCTTCTCGGTCGGTGTGGCCGAGCTCGGCGGGTTCCCGCTCGTCATCGACGCCTCCACCAGCCAGCTGGGCCGCGGGGAGCCGGTGGCCGACACCGCCCGCGTGCTGTCCCGGCAGGTCGCGCTCATCACCTGGCGCACCTTCGCGCAGGCGGACCTCGAGGCCATGGCCGCCGCCAGCTCCGTGCCCGTGGTGAACGCCCTCACCGACCTGCTGCACCCGTGCCAGATCCTCGCGGACCTGCAGACGGTCGCCGAGCACCGCCCCGGCGGCGTCGACGGCCTGCCGGGCACGGTCTTCGCCTACGTCGGTGACGGCAACAACAACATGGCCAACTCCTACCTGCTGGGCGGGGCGGTGGCCGGCATGCACGTGGTGGTCGGCACGCCCGAGACCCACCTGCCCGACCCGGGGGTCCTGGAGGACGCGCGTCGTGCGGCGCAGGCCACCGGCGGGTCCGTGACCGTCGTCCACGACGCCGCGCAGGCGGTGGCCGGCGCCGACGTCGTCGCCACCGACACCTGGGTGTCGATGGGCCAGGAGTCCGAGGCCGCCTCCCGCGAGACCCCGTTCGTGCCCTTCTCGGTCACGCCGCACCTCATGGCCGGTGCGAAGCCCGGTGCCGGGGTGCTGCACTGCCTGCCCGCCTACCGCGGCAAGGAGGTCGACGCCTCCTACCTCGACGGTCCTGGCAGCTGGGTGTGGGACGAGGCGGAGAACCGCCTCCACGCGCAGAAGGCGCTGCTGGTGGCGCTCCTCGAGGCGCGCGAGACGGCGTGACGGGCGGCCCTCCCGCGACGCCGACGACGCCGACGACGCCGACGGCCCGCCGGGCGCGCATCGCCGCGCTCGTCGGCACCCGGCCGGTGCGCTCCCAGACCGAGCTGGCCGAGCTCCTCGCCGCCGACGGCGTCGTCGTCACCCAGGCCACGCTGTCGCGCGACCTGGTGGAGCTCGGCGCCGTGAAGGTGCGCTCGGCCACCCTGGGGGGAGCCCTGGTCTACGGGGTTCCCGCGGAGGGGGGAGACCGCACGCCGCGTCCGGCCGTCCCCGAGGCCGGGCGCTCCGCGCGCCTGGCCCGGCTGTGCGAGGAGCTGCTCGTCACCGCCGAGGCCTCGGCCAACCTCGTCGTCGTCAGAACACCGCCGGGCGCCGCCCAGTTCCTGGCGTCCGCGGTCGACCACGCCGCCCTGCCCGAGGTGATGGGCTGCATCGCCGGTGACGACACCGTGCTGCTCGTCGCCCGCGACCCCGCCGGCGGCCCCGCGCTCGCGGCCCGCATGATCGCCCTGGCCGACGGCCGCACCGAGCCGCCAGCCACCAGCACCAGCACCAGCACCAGCACCAGCACCAGCGAGGAGACCCCGTGAGCCAGACCGACCCCACCTCCGCCGGGACCACCGTCCACGGCGCCCTGTGGGGCGGCCGGTTCGCCAGCGGCCCGTCGGCGGCGCTCGCGGCGCTGTCGAAGAGCACCCAGTTCGACTGGCGCCTGGCCCCCCACGACGTCCGCGCCTCGATGGCCCACGCCCGCGTGCTCCACAGCGCCGGCCTGCTCACCGACGAGCAGCTGGCCCGCATGCTGGAGGTGCTGCAGGGGATCCACGACGACGTCGTCTCCGGCGCCCTGCAGCCCGCCGACGACGACGAGGACGTGCACGGCGCGCTCGAGCGCGTGCTCCTGGAGCGCGCCGGCGCTGACCTGGGCGGCCGGCTGCGGGCGGGCCGCTCCCGCAACGACCAGATCGCCACCCTGCTGCGGATGCACCTGCGCACCGAGGCCGGGGCGATCCGCGCGCAGCTGCTGGAGCTCGTGGAGGTGCTCGCCGCCACCGCGCAGGCGCACCCCACCGCGGCCATGCCGGGCCGCACCCACCTCCAGCACGCCCAGCCCGTGCTGCTGGCGCACCACCTGCTCGCCCACGCGTGGGCGCTGCTGCGCGACGTCGAGAGGTTCCGCGACTGGGACGCCCGCGCGGCGCTGTCGCCCTACGGCTCCGGCGCGCTCGCGGGCTCCTCCCTGGGCCTCGACCCCGAGGCCGTGGCCGCCGAGCTGGGCTTCGCCGGGTCGGTGCCCAACAGCATCGACGGCACCGCCAGCCGCGACGTGGCGGCGGAGTTCGCCTTCGTGGCCGCGATGGTCGGCGTCGACCTCTCCCGCCTGGCGGAGGAGGTGGTGCTGTGGGCCACCAAGGAGTTCGGCTTCGTGGCGCTCGACGACGCCTTCTCGACGGGGTCGAGCATCATGCCGCAGAAGAAGAACCCCGACATCGCCGAGCTCGCGCGCGGCAAGGCGGGGCGCCTCATCGGTGACCTGACGGGCCTGCTGGCCACGCTCAAGGCCCTCCCGCTCGCGTACAACCGCGACCTGCAGGAGGACAAGGAGCCCGTCTTCGACGCCGCCGACACGCTGCTCCTGCTGCTGCCGGCCTTCACGGGCATGGTCGCCACGCTGCGCTTCGACACCGCGCGCCTGGCCGAGCTCGCCCCGCAGGGCTTCTCGCTGGCCACCGACGTCGCCGACCACCTCGTCCGCCTGGGCGTGCCGTTCCGCGACGCCCACGAGGCCGCCGGCGCCGCCGTGCGCCGCTGCGAGGAGCTGGGGTGCGAGCTCGACGAGCTGCCCGACGCCGACCTCGCCGCGATCCACGCGAAGCTGGGGGAGGACCCGGCCGGCGTCCGCGCCGTCCTGACGGTGGAGGGCTCCATCGCCTCCCGCGACGCCCGCGGCGGCACCGCGCCGGCCCGCGTGGCCGAGCAGCTCGCCGAGCTCCGCGCCGCCGCCACCGCCCTCTCCTGACCCCCTCCCCGTGATCATGGACTTCCCGAGCACCCTCCGACCGTGATCATGGACTTTCGAAGCACGCCCCCGGTGTCGCGCGCCTTCTTCGGCAGGCCGGTGCTGGAGGTGGCGCGCGACCTCCTCGGCCGCGTCGTCGTCCACAGCCCGACGGGGGAGGACGACGACGCAGTGGCCGTCCGCCTCACCGAGGTCGAGGCCTACGCCGGCCCGGGGGACCCCGGCTCGCACGCCGCGCGCGGCCGCACGCCCCGCACGGCGGTGATGTTCGGCCCGCCCGGCCACGCGTACGTCTACTTCAGCTACGGCATGCACTGGTGCGCCAACCTCGTCTGCGGGCCGGAGGGCACCGCCAGCGCCGTGCTGCTGCGCGCGGGGGAGGTGGTGGGCGGTCTGGACCTGGCGCGCTCGCGCCGCCCCGCCGCCCGCAGGGACGTCGACCTCGCCCGCGGCCCGGCCCGGCTGGCGTCGGCGCTCGGCCTCGACAAGGCGCAGGACGGCGCGGACCTGTGCGCCCCCACCTCCGCGCTGCGGGTGCTCGACGGGCCCGCGTCGTCGTCGTCGCCCGAGGTGCTGACGGGCCCGAGGGTCGGCGTCTCGGGGGAGGGCGGGGACGGCGGGCGCTACCCCTGGCGCCTCTGGCTGGCGGGGGAGCCCACCGTGTCGGCTTACCGCGTGGCGGCGCCGCGCCGTCGTCGGGCAGGCTCTCCCACGACCTCGACGACGACGAGGCCGACCGACGAGGAGAGCGCGCTGTGACTGGCAAGGCCGGATCCGGGATCATCGACGAGCTGCGCTGGCGGGGCGTGCTGGCGCAGAGCACCGACGAGGACGCGCTGCGCGCCGCCCTCGACGCCGGCCCGGTGACCTTCTACGTGGGCTTCGACCCGACGGCGCCGAGCCTGCACATGGGCAACCTCGTGCAGCTCGTCACGGCCCGGCGACTGCAGGACGCCGGCCACGTGCCGCTGATCCTCGTGGGCGGGTCGACCGGCCTGGTGGGCGACCCGCGCATGAGCGGCGAGCGGGTGCTCAACGACCCGGAGGTCGTGGCCTCCTGGGTCCAGCGCATCGCGGAGCAGGTGCGCCCCTTCGTCTCCTTCGAGGGACCGAACGCGGCACGGCTGGTCAACAACCTCGACTGGACGGCGCCCCTGAGCGCCATCGAGTTCCTGCGGGACGTCGGCAAGCACTTCCGGGTGGGACGGATGCTGGCCAAGGAGGCCGTCTCGGCGCGGATGGCCTCCGACGAGGGCATCAGCTTCACCGAGTTCAGCTACCAGATCCTGCAGGGGATGGACTACCTCGAGCTGTTCCGCCGGTACGGGTGCGTGCTGCAGACCGGCGGGTCGGACCAGTGGGGGAACATCACCAGCGGCGTCGACCTCGTCCACCGGGTGGAAGGCGTCTCCGTGCACGCGCTCTCCACGGCGCTCATCACCAAGCCGGACGGCACCAAGTTCGGCAAGACCGAGTCCGGCACCGTGTGGCTGAGCCCGGAGATGACCAGCCCCTACGCCTTCTACCAGTTCTGGCTGGCGGCCGAGGACGCCGCCGTGGACTGGTACCTGCGCGTGTTCACGCAGCGCACGCGCGAGGAGCTGGCCGCGCTCGCGGAGGAGACCGCGGCGCGACCGCAGGCGAGGGCGGCGCAGCGGGTGCTGGCGCAGGACGTCACCACGCTCGTGCACGGGGCCGCGGCGACGGCGCGCGTGGAGGCTGCCAGCGCGGCGCTCTTCGGCCAGGGGGACCTCACGGCGCTGGACGTCGACACGCTCGGGTCGGCGCTGGCGGAGCTGCCCACCGCGCGGGTGCCGGTGGGGGAGCCGCTGCTGGTGCCCCGGCTGCTGGCGGAGGCGGGCGTGGTGCCGAGCGCCTCGGCGGGACGGCGGGCTGTGGCCGAGGGCGGGGCGTACGTGAACAACGAGCGCTGGAGCGACGCGGACGCGCCGGTCGACGCCTCGGCGCTCCTGCACGGGCGCTGGCTGGTGCTGCGCCGCGGCAAGCGCACGCTGGCCGCGGTGGACGTCTCCTGAGCCGAGCACCGGTGGTCACGCGGCGTCACCGGACGGTGGTCCTGCCCGGTGACGCCGGCGTCTCAGCCGTGTGAACCCCGTGTGACCTGCGCAGGTGCGGGGCCTGGCGCCCGGGTGGCGCACCGCTGACGCGCGGAGGACACCCCGGGTTTGACGCTCACCGGAGCGTCACGTAATGTTCTTCTTGTTCGCCCGCCGGGCGGGCCGGCCCGAGAGGGTAGGCCCCGGGGGTCGGACCACCTCGACAGACACCGGTCGGAAACGGCCGGGGGATTGTTGCGGGTAGGATGGAGACATCCCGAACGAACGGCCGGAAGGCCCGGACTCGGTGTGTGTTCGTTTCTTGAGAACTCAACAGCGTGCCGAATGTCGATGCCAACTTTTGTTGGCTCGAGTTGGATGTCAGATGACGTCTTTTTCGTGCCAGATCGTTTTCTTTGGTCTTGATCGGTTTCGGTCTTGATCGGGTGTTGGCCTGCCTGTGCTTTTGGGTGTGGGTGGGTTTATCACATCAACGGAGAGTTTGATCCTGGCTCAGGACGAACGCTGGCGGCGTGCTTA